>URHD01000034.1 GCA_900547585.1 uncultured bacterium
GGAAAATGAAGCGACGGCAGCTCAAGAGAAATTCCGGAAATCCGCTCAACATCCATATTAAAAATTATTGAAACAACAGTAGCAACAATCAACGCCGCAAGCTGAGCAGGAAAATATCTTGACCAGGATTTAGGGATAACAAAACAGATAAAAAGCGTCAAAATCCCGAGCAAAAGAGCGTAAGGATTAATATTCATTAAAGAAGCCGGAAGTGAAAGTATAGTCTGGTTCACCGTCGGCATTACATCATGCCCGAGCAGAGGATTCAGCTGCATAACAATCAAAATCACGCCCACCCCGTTCATAAAACCCGATATTACCGGATAAGGAACGTATTTTACAATTTCCGACGCTTTTGTTAACGAAATTGCAAGCTGAATCAGCGCAGCCAGCAAAAGTATGATATAAACAGCACTCAAATCGAAATGATGCTGGACAATTATTGTTGCAAGAGCAATTGTGCAAGGGCCTGTCGGACCGGATATCAAAGGCGAGTTAGGGCCGAAAATTCCGGAGACAAAACTCAAAATAATAGCTCCCCAAACCCCGGCAATAGCACCGATTCCTGTTGCAACACCAAAAGCAAGCGCCTGCGGCAGCGCTACAATCGCAGCAATCACGCCTCCTGCCGTATCACCTTTTAAAATATTTAAATTTTCCTTTATTTTAGATTTATTAATCATATTTTTTCTGTTTTTTCTTCTGTTCGCCGGCTAAAAGGCAAAATCCAATGAATCTGCGGTACGGAAACAAGTTCAAAAGGATTTTTTGCCTATAACTTCAAGATTTCAGCCAGAATCGACATATCCGGCTCTTCAATAAGCACATTTGCCTGCGATTTGAGGATATCTTTTGCGCAAAACGCAACACGGGTCGCTGCATACTTAAACATGCTCAAATCATTTGCCCCGTCACCGACTGCAACAGTATTCTCCGGTGAAATCTTCAAAATTGACTGCATTTTTTTGAGCATATGCCCTTTACTGTCCGAAAACATCATCTCACCCCCCACATAACCCGTCAGCAGCCCGTTTTTCACATGGAAAATGTTTGAAAAATCGCCGTCGTAACCAAGAATATCCTTTGCATATCCGGTTGCATTTTTAAAGCCGCCGCTGAAGCACAATACGGTAAAACCAGCCTTTTTCAAGGCCCTGATTGCCTCTTTTGCGCCTTTTGTGTAGGGCAGATTGTGACAAATTTCATCAACCTTTGATATTGGCAGCCCTTTTAGCAGTGCAGCCCTTGCTGTGAGGCTTTCAAAAAAATCAGCCTCGCCACGCATTGCTTTTTCGGTCGCTTTTTCGACTTCTTCCCTCAAACCGAGCTCACCAGCAATAATTGCAATGGTTTCGCCCGCCATAAGGGTCGAATCAAAATCAAAAACAGCCAGTTTATTCATAATTTAGTATCCTGTCGAGCCAAAGCCGCCGCAGCCGCGTCCTGTTGAAGAAAGTTCAGCACAAATCTCGATATTTGCCTTTGTTACAGGTGAAATAACCATCTGAGCGATTCTGTCGCCGTTTTTGATTGTATATTCTTCCGAAGAAAGGTTGATGACGGGCACGCAGAGCTCTCCTCTGTAATCCTCGTCGATTGTGCCCACGCAGTTTACAAGAGTAATTCCGTGTTTTATTGACATGCCCGAACGCGGTCTAACCTGCGCTTCATAGCCTTTTGGAAGCTCCATTTTCAACGCTGTAGGCACCAGCTGCCTTTCCAGCGGTTTAAGAACGATATCTTTATCAATACAAGCGCACAAATCCATCCCCGCAGCGCCCTCTGTCTGGTACTGAGGCACCTGTGCATCCTCTTTTAATTTTGTTATTTTAACATTAACTTTTTCCATCAAATTCCCCCTTTTTCACCTATTATAAGCGAAAACCTTTCTTTTAAATGTTAAGTTATATTAAGAAAATTCCTTTTAAAAAGCAATTTTGTCTGAATGATTGTTTTTATATATGTAAGGTTAGATAAAAGGTTACATTTGGAGGTTGGTTATGACATATCCAATAAGCGGATTAGGTTATCCGAACTATTTTTCGGCACAGGCAACAGCTTCACCCGCTGCACAACCCTGGTTAATGGCTGAAACAGCAAGAGATTTTGGGTTGGCAACACCGCCTGTTTACAATCTTCAAATGGACGTAAACAGTGCTTACAACACAGGTATGTACGGCGGCGGAATGTACGGCGGATACGGATTTATGATGCCGAGATATTCACAGGCATACCTGAACTACATAAATATGGACTACAAAGACAGGTTAAACTACGATCACGCATACAATCAGGCGGCAAGAGAATTTAATCACGTCGAATCCAGAAGCGCAAAACAATATGCGGCGCTGGCTGACGGTGAAACAGGTAATATTTCAATGGCTTGCAGGTCTTTACAGGCAGCAATTACAGATGGTGACACAGATCAGGTCGTTCGTGAGTTTGAAAGAATCGTAAATGCGCTCAAAGCTTCTCCAATTTATGACAAGCTAAGAGCAGAAGGAGCTCACACGCCCGAGCAGATTGATTTACAGCTTCGAGATACTGCATTCAGGCAGTTCCAGGCTGCGACAGGTCAGGATTTGACTGAAATGATAAGCTCAAGATGCGACGGTGCGATTGCTAACGGTTTCTTTAACACCATAACTTTCGGCAACAGTCAGAAATACTCCAAGGAAGAAATGATTTCCAAGCTTTACGGAAAAAATCCTCCGAAGTCAACCCAAGCACTCAAAGTGACAGGAAAAGTCGGCGGTGTGCTCGCAGCAGCCGGAACCGGAGCCCTTATCGGAAGTGCATTCGGCGGACCAATAGTCGGCGGCGTAATCGGCGCAATTGTCGGCGCAATCGGTGCCTGCTGTTAAGCAATTTTAATTCACAGCGGTATGAACAATACCGCTGTATCAAAAAATATTTTACTCAACAGGTCATTTAATGGCTTGCTTGACGTTCCATTTATTAAATTAACCTTATTAAACTAACCGAACCATTTTCAAGCAGTTCACTTTTTGAGCTGCTTTATTTTTTTTATATAGGGCGAGAGATTTATGCGATTTTGTCATGTCGGGTGTGTTTGCTTAGGGGCACAGCCCCGTCACACGATTTGTGCGGGTTTTGCAGGGGGCGGGAGATTTATACAATTTTGTCATGTCAGGTGTGTTTGTTTGTCTTGAAAGCTCGCGATTAACGGCGTTACGCGATTCGCCTACGCGAACCGCTTCAGCCTCAGCTCGCTTTCGCTAGGGGCACAGCCCCGTCACACGATTTTCACAAAATTATTGCCCGGATTCATAGCTGCGATGGTTTTATTTTTGCGCTAAAATCATTGTATGAAACACAATGCCCAAAAAAGAAACATTATAGGAAAAATATTTTACTGGACGCTGTTCACTTTCTGCGTTTTTGCCGGAGTGAGCGCATTTTCGGCATGCAATACGTTAAAATTCGCGCACATTTCCGACGTCCACCTTTCAGACAAAAAAGTCGATACAAGCTACAAGGTTCTTGCCAGCTCAAGAGCGCTTTTTGACGATGAAATCAAACAAATCAACGAAAATCCAAATCTTGATTTCGTTTTTGTAACAGGCGACATGACCGACCGGCCCAAAGTCGATATGATTAACGAATTTGACGCAAAAATGAATACACTCAAAGCCCCGTGGTACAGCACTTTCGGAAATCATGATATTTCAATTGGCGGCGAGGTTTCCAAGGCGCGCTACATTGAAATTCTAAAGAAAAATAACAAAAACTTTAAATTTGACAAACCTTACTATTCATTTTCGCCGAAAAAAGGGTTCAAGGTGATTGCACTCGACGGAGTTATTGACAATGCAATCACAGCAAATGGCAGAATTTCAACAGAACAGCTGATATGGCTGGACAAAGAGCTTTCTAATGCACAAAAATGCGCCGAAGTGCCGTTGATTTTTCTGCATTTTCCGCTTCATGAACCGTTTTCCAGTTTTCATCACAGAATAACAAATTCTGAGGAATTTTATGCGGTTTTGAACAAATACAAAATGCCGGTTGCCATTTTTTCCGGACATTACCACGCAACAAAGATTACAAAAGAGGGAAATCTTCTTCATGTGAGCACGCCGTCGCTTGTTTCTTACCCGAATGCGTTCAGAATCGTCACCGTCACTAATTTGAAGAACAAAGTTGTGTTTAATTTCGTATTCAAAGAAACCAACCTCAAAGAAATTCAGAAAAAAGCGAAACTTTTGACATTTTCATCAAAAACATATTCAGGAAACGATACCGACCAGAATACCACGGTGGTAATGGACAAATAGTCGAAAGTCGCTTATTATTTAGTAACAAGATATTTAACGGACGGATAAAAAATGCTTAATGATTCGCAAAACGGTTTTAGAGTGAAATTTCGGGGCGTGCGGGGCAGCTATCCCACGCCATATCACAATTTTCTTGAATACGGCGGAAATACAGCATGCATTGAGGTAAATGTAAACAACCATCTTATAATTCTTGACGCCGGAACCGGAATAATCCGCCTCGGGCAGGAACTCGTCAGAGATTACATCACGCAGCCCGTAAAACAGGACATAAACGCAACAATTCTGCTTTCGCACACACATCTTGACCATATTCAGGGGCTTCCGTTCTTTCAGCCGCTGCATTTGAAATCTTCTTCGGTAAATATCATCGGCTGCGCAGAATACACAAAAAGTATTGATGAAGTTCTTTCAGGGCTGCTTTTTGAAAAGTCTTTTCCGCTCGATATGGCGGAGATTGCGGCGAATTTGAGCTTTGGCGATATAAATGACAGTTTTGCGTTAATATTTTCACCTGACGCATACGCTCCGGAGCTGCAAAAGATTGAAAGCGACGAAGATACGATTCCTGTGGACGATGAGGTCGTTGTGAGCTGCTTAAAGTCCAATTCGCACCCGAAAGACGGCGTTATGCTCTATAAAATTGCTTATAGGGATAAATCTATTGTATATGCGACGGATAAGGAAAGTTTTGTCGGCGGCGACAAGCGACTGGCAATGTTTGCAAGGGAAACCGACCTTTTAATCCATGACGCGCAGTACACAACCGATGAATACATAAATTCCTGCGTGTCAAAGCAGGGTTACGGGCATTCGACGTTCGATATGGCGCTGGAAGCGTCATCACAGGCGCATGCAAAGCAGCTTGCTTTCTTCCATCTTGACCCGAATTATAACGATGACATGTTACATGAGATAGAAAATCATTATAATAAAAGAAACGCATTCATCGCAAAAGAAGGTCAGGAAATAGTGCTTTTATGAAGAATTTAAAAAGATTTTTGATAATTTTTCTTGTTTTATCTCTGGGGTGTCCGGCTTTTTCTTATAGATTCACGATTGAAGCAGAGAGGAATGCAAACTATCACAACAATCTCGGGCTAATTTACGTTGCAGACAGATATTATGCGGCAGCAATCAAGGAATTTCAAATCGCAATCCTCACAAACCCAGATACGCAGGCAACAGCGGTTTATTACTCAAATCTTGCAAATGTTTATATGAAAATCGGTTATCCTGCGCTTGCAGAGGATGTTTTACAAAGGGCGGTGAAATTAAGCCCGCAAAATTTTACGTATTACCAGGATTTGACGCTTGCGTATAAAAAACAAAAAATCCTGCCACTAAAACTCAAACATTACGCAAAAGACACAAAAAACCCGATGTCTGCAATTATGGTGGGGCTTATTTTGATTGAACAGGGCAAAACAGAAGCAGGACTTTCAAAACTACAGGAATTTTGCTATCTTGAGCCGGATTTGATTATAACTCCGGGCGTTCAGAGTTATATAAATGCGCAGTTGAAAAAGCAAAAATAGATTTGTGGCTATTTAAATGTCTGTTCAAGCCATTTCAGCGTTTGTGCCGAGCCCTGCTGCTTATTTTCAGTGCAGGTTTCTGAAATAAATTTATTACTCTTTTTTGTATAATACCCGTAGCAGGATTTTCTGCTTTTTGTGTATTTTTTTATGACAATTCGTTCGCATTTGCCGCTTTTGAAAGCATTCTCAGCTTTCTGGTCAGCCAGAAGGCAATTTTTATATTTTTCGCTGTTTTCGCCCCAGGTATTTTTCCATTTTTCACAGCCTCTACCACCGGGTGTGTAGGTTCCGACAAAACCCGAACTTTCACAATAATACTGGGAAGAAAACGCTAAATTAGCCGACATCAGCAGCACAAAAAACAATGAAACCGTTTTTTTCATACAAAAACTCCTAATAAATTACAGCTGAATCTGCATAATTTTATCGTAAGCAGTTATGATTTTGGTAGTAATATTAGTTGCAACAGTCACGCCGATTTCTGCTTTTGACATTGCAGTCATTACGTCATGGATATCGACATTGCTGTTTTCTTGCATTGCATCTTTCAAAAGCTGGTCCGGAGCGTTTAATTCCTGATTAAAGTTTTCAATAAGACCGGAAAAAACCGATTTAAAATCGTTTGTTTCAAGTTTTTCAACACGATTCAAGCGCATCGGGCTCATATCGTAGCTTATGCCTGTATTCAGCTTTGTGGGCTGCATTCTTTCAAACAGATTTACGTTCGGGGCAAATTTTCTTTCAATCATTTAATCACCTTCTTTGGTTTGTTGACCGGTTTAGCCGGAGATTCCGGAATGAGTCCGAAATGACGTCGTTTTTTGGGTTTATTTTAATTTTTCTCCCTCGCCCCCGAGAAAGTCGGAGCGAGGAGGCATTTTTAACTCAAATAGTTCGCAAGAATGCTTCTCACGTAATTTTGAGTTTCTTTAAACGGCGGAACGCCGCCATATTTATCAACATTTCCGCCGCCTGCATTATATGCGGCAAGCGCAAGAATCAGGTTTCCGTTATAGCGTGCAAGGAGCCCTTTCAGGTGCCGCACCCCGCCGTCAACGTTTTGCACGGGATTGAGCGGGTCTTTTACGCCAAGCCCCTTTGCTGTAGCCGGCATAAGCTGCATAAGCCCCTGAGCACCGCAGTGAGAAACAGCTTTGGGGTTAAAACCGGATTCCTGTTTGATTACAGCCTGAACAAGTTTTTCGTCAACCCCGTATTTCTTGCTGATTTTAGAAATCATGTTGAGCAATTGCACGCGTGAGGGATTTTTACCCACAGAAATCGAATTTGTAGCATTAGTTTTTGAAACAGAAGCTGCAGGAGTTGTGTTTTTGTCGTTTTGCAAACGGAAAGCAGAAATCCCGCCTCTGCTGGCTTTTAACATGTCGGCAAAGGTTGTTTTTTCAGCAGTTTTTTCCGGATTAATTTGTTTTTCAAGGCTGAGCGCGTGAGATTGAAGCTGTTTTGCTCTTTTTATTGCAGCTTCTTTTCCGCCTTCATTTATGTATCCTTGAATTGTTGGTGAAAACATTTATTATCTTCCTATTTCTACTGCTTTCAGCGCCATGCTTTTTGCTATTGTGATTACAGCGAGGTTAGCTTCATAAGCCCTTTGTGCAATGTTTGCGTCGGCAATATCGACCATGGGATTTACGTTTGAGGCGCGTATATAGCCGTTTGCGTCCGCATCGGGGTGTCCGGGGCGATAGAGGCGCTCTCCGAGGGTCGGATCTTCGACAATCCCTGTGAATCTTACACCGCCTTGAAGAAAAGGAAGCGTACCGGTGCCGAAAACGTCCTCTTTCATTGTATTTAGCAGCCCGTGGAACGACATATCATCCGTAGCGTTCAAAACAGGGATTTTTCGGATGTAATTCGGTGTATCGAGGTTTGCAATGTTTTTTGCATGCACCTTGATTCGCTGTCCATGAACAGTTACGCTCTTTTGTCCGATTGTCATTGTTTCGAGAAGACTCATTTTACACCTCCGTCAGATTATTTTCCGACGTTTGCTACTGTTTTCATTAAAGTGATTATATTCGACATGCGCCGCGACGCAACCGAGTACATGATGGACATTTTTTGCATTTCTTCCAGTTCATATACAGGGTCAACGCCCACATCCTGCTCATCTATGAGCCCTGATGGCCCGAGTTTTATGGAAAGTTCGGTTTCCAGCGGGTTATTCATTGTACCAAGGTACTGGTCAAAGCTGATATCCTTTCTTACATAGTCCGGAGTATCAACATTCGCAAGGTTCATACTCAATGCACGCGAACGCTGTGATACCAAATCCAGCATTAAATTCACTTTTACCATCGGGTCTTTGGGTGTGTACATTTTTCTTTCCTTACTTCTTCTTATTATTGTATTTAATTATGATTAATAAAAAATCAACTGTTTTATCGAGATATTGACCGGATTCACCGGGGATTCCGGGTCAAGCCCCCGTTTTTTTGGGGGGAGCGGGATTCAAACCATTTTACTGCGTAAGATTTATCGCTTTTTGATACATTTCATCAACAACTTTAATCAATCTGGTGCTTGCAATCATTGACGCATTGAGCCTGAGAACCTCATTTACGTTGTTGATATAGTCAGAATTTGACCTTTCAAGGTGCGCCTGCGCAACGTAGTTGTGGTCTTTGATAAGCATAGGCTGTCCTGACTGGTCTGTTGCAACAACCTTGTTATACTCATCAGCTTTCAGCCCCTCAGGGTTCTGGAATTGCACAACAGGGATTTTTCCGAGAATTTTATCAGGGCCTTTATCTGCATTGAATAGCAAGACCGTGCCATCCTTTTTTATTCGCAAATTTGAATAATTAGCAGGGATTTGTATTCCGTCGCCGACAAGATAGCCGTCATTTGTAACAAGGTAGCCCTCTTTATTGACTTTAAACGAGCCGTCGCGGGTGTATTTTACATCGCCGTTCGGAGAAGTAACAGGGATAAACCCGGGCCCTGTTAAAGCCACATCAAGAAGCCTTTTTGTTCTCATTGTTGCGCCGACTTTGTAATCATACCGTACAGCACCGTCGAGATAACCGTTTTCATCGAGCGTTTGTTCAAATCGCACATCTTTGTAGGCTGTTGTGTTCAGGTTTCCGATATTATTTGAGATATAGGCAAGTCTTTCAAACTGAATGTTTGTATTATTGATTCCGCGCCTTATTAAGCCTTGTAAGTTATACATGATTCACCTCACTATGAACTTCCGAGCTGACTGATAGCCTTTGACAGGTTGTTATTTTGCATTATAAACATCTGCCTGTTTGCTTCAAAGTTTCTTTTTATCGGGATAATCTGCAAAATCTCCGTGTTCATTGATACGTTAGAATATTCGTTGTATCCCTGTTTTACATTCGGCTCAAGAACAGCCAGCCCCTTATCCGTAACAACAGAAAGCGTCGCAACGTGGTCAAGATGGCCGGTTTCTCTGTTCAAAACCTGAACATCGCCGTTTCTTGTGATTTTAATGTCTTCAAGTTTTTCAGGAACAACGGGGAATTTAATTTTTGTACCGTCATTTGCCAGAACATTGGCATTTTCAAGGGTCAGCAAATATCCATCCTTGTCCAGCTTAAAACGACCGTCGCGTGTGAGCTTTACACCATCAACGCCGGAATATTGGAAATATCCTTTTGCGCCGAGAGCCAAATCAAGGGGATTCTGGGTTGTCGCAATACGTCCGACCTCATCATCAACAGCAGTTGAAAGAGCATGCGCCCCGATATACTCTGCGAACGAAGAAACAACAACATCTTTCCTCTGGAATCCGACTTTGTCGAAACCTGTTATGTTTCCGTTAATAATTCCGAGCATTTCCGATTGCAGGTGCATTGCTCTGACGTTCGTTGTCAGGCCGTTTTCAAAAAAGTTAATCCCGCCACGCAGTTTCATTTTTCTACCTCTGTATTTCTATGCCTTTTGGGCATGACTTCACATAGTTATTCATTAATGACGTCGGTCAAAAAGTCAAAATATTGAAATTCTCAGGCAAAAATCGTTCGTTTGGGGGATAATGGCAATATTTGCTCCGGAAGCATAGTTTTACCTTTTCCGTTCCGATTCCTCCGGGCATTCAATGGCGAAAAACAGTTTCCACATTAGTCACTGCAAAGGCAAAACTATGCTTCCTTATCCAAAAAGTAAGGGATATTAATTTTTCTAGCTCGATTCACTGCGTTCATAGGCGTCGAAAAATTAATATCCCTTACTTTTTACGCCCAAACATCAATCCCCGCCCAAAATCACCCTGACAGACTATAAACAACCGCGGGAGGCGGGGATTTTTTCAGAGTTTATAATTCAAACAAAGGAGAAAATCATGAATTTTTCAAAAAAAGTAATTGTTTTAACATCAATGATAATAGGCGGTGCGCTTTTAATCGGCGGAGCGTATATGATTAGAAAAGCTCAAAAAAAAAACTTCATAAAAAGAATATATCTGGCAGGCGGATGTTTTTGGGGTGTAGAAGCATACTTCTCAAAACTCCCTGGAGTCGTAAATACTTTAGCCGGCTATGCAAATGGAAACACGCTGCACCCGACCTACAAAAGCGTATCAACAGGAAAAACAGGCTATGCTGAAACCGTTATGGTGGAATATGACCCCGATGTAATCTCGCTTTCACAGCTTCTTGAACATTTTTTCAGCATAATCAACCCCACCGTGCTCAACAGGCAGGGCAATGATGTCGGCTCTCAATACAGAACGGGAATATACTATGTTGATAAGGCTGATTTTACTGTGATTGACAGGGTTATTGAGGGAGAAACAGCAAAATATTCCCTCCCGATTGTTACCGAGGTCGAGGAACTTAAAAATTTCCATCCAGCAGAAGATTATCATCAAAAATACCTTGAGAAAAACCCATCAGGATACTGTCATGTTGACTTATCACCCGTTTTAAAATACGAAAAATACAAAAAACCCGCACAGGAAAAGCTCAGAGAAATTCTCAACGAGCTTCAATACCGCGTCACGCAGGAAAACGCCACAGAAAGCCCGTTTTCAAGCAGATACGAAAGCAATTTCGCTGATGGAATCTATGTTGATATTGTAACCGGAGAACCGCTTTTTTCCTCAAAAGACAAGTACGACGCAGGCTGCGGCTGGGCCCCTTTTTCACAGCCGATAGACAAAAACGCGGTTGTGGAAAGAATTGACGGTTCACATGGGATGTATCGAACCGAAGTAAGAAGCAGCGTAGGGAATTCTCACCTCGGGCATGTTTTTGAGGACGGGCCGTCAGAAAAAGGCGGCATGAGATACTGCATAAACGGTGCTGCGCTTAGATTTATACCGAAAGAAGAACTAAAACGCGCAGGATATGAAGAATATGAATTTTTGTTTGAAAAATAAGACAAAAATCAGACGTTTTTATCGCCTGTAATCCACCTCAAAAGACGCGCCCAAAAACCCATCCGACATTTTGCTTTTATATCGTCATATTTTTGGCGAAGCAGTTTTTCAATGTTTTTTGACTGGACATTGGAAATTTTGTTCTTCAAAAGCTTCATTGCCTGACGGATTTTCTTATGGCGGACAAGAAAATCAACGTATTCGTAAATTATCAGGTTGTTAAACGGATCCAGACGCAAGGCGTATGAAAAATAAGCCTGCGCATTTTCAAAATCATTGTTTTTATCCGCACTGACCGCAGCTTTGTAGAGATAATCAACGTTCGCATCATCCAGCAGCGACGCTTCTTTGTAATAAAGGAATGCATTTTCGTATTCCTGCGCATCAAAATACAAACCGGCAAGAAATACGTAATATTCTTTGTTCGCAGGCTGGAGTGTGACCGCTATTTTTGCACTCTCAATGGATTTGTACTTCAAACCCTGTTTTGCAAAAATCATTGCCTGATATTTGTAGGCTTCTGCGGAGCTATTGTCGAGTTTTATCGCGTTTTGAACGATTTTCAGCGCCTGAGAATACGCACCCTGCGCAAGATAAAGTTTTGCCTGCAAAAGCTGGGCGTAAATGAAATGGTTGTTGAGATAAAGCACTTTTGTGATAATATCCTGCGCAACAGTATACTCCTGCAATTCACAATAGCAATCCGCAAGCTCGCTCAGGTACTCGAGCGATTCAGGCTTGATAAAAAGCGCCTGCTGGAGGTAGTTTATCGCCTCCCGATGGAGCGGAATCAGCTTAAAAATCATCGCAATCGCGTAATAAAGAAAATCGTTGTTTTTTTCGGTTTCTGCAAGCGCGAGAAGCCTGTTTTTTGAGTTCACAATTTCGCCGTTTTTCGCGCAAATCAAGGATTTCAAGATAATCGCGTCATTAAATCCGGAATCCAGCGCAAGCGTGTCCTCAAGTTTTTCAAGCGCCTTTGAAAAATCGCTTTTCTGGTAATACAAATATGCCAGAGAATAATGATAAACCGGATTTTGCGGCTCAAGAGTAATTGCATTTTTAAAAGCGTTTTCCGCCTCAAAAAGCCATCCATTCAGCGAATACGCGGTTCCAAGATTGAATTGATAAAGAGAATTCATCGGGTCAATCTTTGCAGCAAACTGAAAATAGTTTATTGCGTCCGCAATTTTGTAATTTTCTATTGAAATTAGCCCCAGATAGTTGTATGTCCGGTCGCATTGCGTTGTTTCAAGGATTTTTTTGAAAATCTTTTCCGCTTCGTCAAATTGGGAGCGATTGTAATAAACAACCCCGAGATAAAAACGCGCATCGTAGCTTTGCGGGTTTATTCTCAAAATTTCTTTTAATATTTCAACAGCAGCTGAAATATTGTTCAATTTAAGATTCGAAAACGCTTTTAAGAAAAGAACCCGTTCATTAGTGCTTCTTGAGGCGGCTTTTTCGATAAGCGCAAGCAGTTTTTCATGCTCGCCGCTTTGAGAAAGCAGCTCAAGGTACAAAATAAAATTATCCTGTGAGGGGCTTGCGTTAAAAAGTCGTTCAGCAAGCGAAACTGCGCGTTTAAAATCTTTATTTTGGCGGCAGATATTCACAATTGTATGCAAAGTATCAAGGTGAGAAGAGTCAATTTCCAGAATTTTTTCCGCATACTCAAAAGAGCGCTCATAATTGTTCATCAAAAAGTAAAGATGCGAAATCTGAGAAAGAATTTCGACATTTTCAGGCTCAAGGCAAAGCGCTTTGTACAAAGCTTCAATTGCCTGTTTGTAGTGCTTTTCGGACTGGAGGCGAAAAGCTTCTTTTAAGAACTGTGCTGTCGAAATATCGGACATTTTACCTCATATATTGAACACGGCTCTTTCACCGTCTTTTTTTATTATAAAGTCAAACCCGACTTTGGTAAAGTTTTTAAAGAAATTTACTAAAAATCGTACATGCGAAGTATAATAAATATTATGAAAAAACACATGATGTGGATAGTTGAACTTTTTGTATGGGGGCTGATAATTTTTACCGCCCTATTTATCGGCATTTACGTTCACAACGCTGATGTAAGAAAACATTACACCTATTATGTGTTTTTTAAAGATGTTGACGGGCTGATTAAAGGCTCTCCGGTTAAACTTCAGGGCTATCAGGTCGGATATGTCTCGAATATCTCGCTCGTAAACGATGAAGTTTTCGTAACTTTCATTATTACTGACAAAAATTTCAAAATGCCCAACAAAATGAGCGCAACCGTCGAATTTACGGGCATGGGCGGGTCAAAATCGCTTGATTTAACAGCTCTGGACAGCACAGACAGCAGCAAAAACATTATCACAACAATTGAACCGCGTAGATTGCAGGATTTTTATATTTACGGAAACCAGATTGCGCAAAATATCGTATTTGCGACCTCCGGATTTACGGAAATGCTCAATGACAGGCGCTATGCGCAACTCCAAAACCTCATAAAACATCCTGTATTTTTAAAAGATACGCACAATATGCTGGATAAATTGAATTCCAGCATCCCGAAATCGCTAAAAGACTGGAGATACAATGAAAACAGCTTTTAATTCCCAATATTTGACAGTGCTCGATCACCCGCTGTGCGAGCACAACCTCGGAGTGATAAGAAACAAAGACGTAAACTCCGACGGATTCAGAAATTCACTGCGAAGACTTGCTTCATTGCTGATTTTTGAGGCTGCAAAAACCTTGCCGTTAAAAGAATACACAGTAGAAACGCCTCTTGCGCAATGCCGCTCAAAAATGCTCGATAATGATGTAAAAATAATATTTGCACCAATATTGAGAGCGGGGCTTGCGCTCTCGGACGTAGCCAGCGAGATAATTCCGCAGGCGAGCGTGCAGCATGTGGGCATGTACCGCGACGAAATCACCCTAAAACCCGTCTGGTACTATGATAAAACACCTGTTGAGTATGCAAATCCGCAAAATAAAAGAGTTTTTATACTTGATCCGATGCTTGCCACCGGAAATTCAGCGATTGCAGCGGTTTCACTGTTTTTAAAACGGGGAATTGCCCTTGAAAACCTAACTTTCGTGTCCATTGTATCAGCTCCGGAGGGGCTTATGGCGCTGACCTCGGAGTTTCCGGAGCTCAGAATCGTTACTGCCACCATTGACGAGGGGCTAAATGCAAGAGGATATATCCTCCCGGGGCTTGGCGACGCCGGTGACAGGTTGTTTAATACTTTTGAGAAATAAATATGTTCTATTTTGATGAAATAGCCGGAAAAAAAGTTTTAAAATCGACAATGCTGCCGATGGTTGAGCATTTTTTTACCACACGGGAGCTTCCGATTGCGGCAGGAGCAATGGATATTGCTGAAGAATGCCTGCAAAACAGAGAAATCGTTGCCAACCACCTCGAAATCAGCACAAAAGCCCTGATTTCACCAACCCAGACCCACAGCAGCAACATTACCATTGCTCAAAAAATGAAATCAGAATACCCTGAAACGGATGCGCTGGTTTTGAGCAGCAAAAACCTTGCTATTGCGCTGAATTTTGCGGATTGCGTGCCGGTCATGCTTTATGATAAAAAAAACAACATCGGCGCAATCGCCCATGCCGGCTGGCGCGGCACAGCGGCCAAAATCGTGCCCAAAACCATGAAATTCATGTCCGACTATTACGAAACAGCGCCATCTGACGTAATCGCTGTCATCGGGCCGGCAATCAGTGCAAAAAATTATCAGGTAGAAAAAGATGTTTTTGAAAAAATCATAAATACAATAAATTCATCACAGGACGAATGTTACAGATACGATGAAAATGCCGGAAAATTCAATATTGACCTTAAAAAAGTAAATTTTTACCAGCTAGAAGAAAACGGCGTCAATGAGATTGACCTATGCGGCTATTGTACTTTTGATTCCAGTGATATATTCTTTTCTTACAGGAAAGAAAACGGAAAAACAGCACGGCACAGTGCAGTAATGAAATTAAAGGAGATTGATTAAATGTCGGTTATAGAAAAAGTATCATCAATAAGCAATGAATTGGCGAATATTCTTGATTTTGCAGCAAAAAACGAAACAATAAAAACCGACTTTGAAAATTATCTCAAAACTATCGGCGCTTACAATGCACCCGAATCAAAAGTTCATTCGCTGCTTGTCAGCTACGTTTTTGAGCGTGTTTTGAACAAAGAAGGCGATACGGTCTTCTTTCTTTATGCAAAAGAAAACAAAAAGCTCGACTCTCACCAAAAAGCTCTTTTGAAAGCGCTCCAGTCTTCAATGAACACGGTTTTTGAGGTTAAAAATGTTCTGAAAAATGCATTTGAGCTGTACAATCTTGTGAACGAAAAGGATTATACGGTAATTCCGCTTGTAAAAATGTCGCATTTGAGGGGGATTTACAAAGGAACTTATCTTCTGGCAAGGATTTTCTGCTTTGAAAATGAGTATTTTCTGCTCGAAATCACAGAAACAATGTCCTCCTTGAAAAAAGACGAAATGTTGAAGCTTGCTGTCGCCAAAATTATCGAAGAACCCGAAAGAGTTTACGCCGACAACAAAGCGAAAATGAAAGATATTGAAAAAGAGCTCAAACAATTCAGCACAAAGTTCAAAGAATGCTTTGAAACGGACGAAGTTTTGACGATAAATGACGCTGCGGACAATGTTATAGCAGCATTTAACGATTTTTGCCTCGATGAAATAACTGACGCACAAAAAATCCGGGAACTGGTCATTGCACCGCAAAATTTCGGGTATTCGCCGGTTTCGGAGTTCAACAGCAGCTATAACAACTATCTTGAAAAGTCACTGGGCGGATTTTCAAGCCATTCTACAAAATATGACGTCGGAATCATCTTTGAAGAGGGGCTCGGGCTTTATATTGTGCCTTTCTGGGGAACTTTATGCAAAATTTTTGAAGCTGAAAACTACAAAGAAATTCAGGGCTGGGATGTTTGTGTAAAACAGTTCCTTGAAAACGACAAAATGAGTTCCGCGCTGGTTGAAAGGCTAAACAAAAAATACCCTGAATTCGTAAACCGCGTTAATGAGATTTATGAATCAAAAATGAGCTTTGAAGAAATACTTTCACGGTTCAAACAGCATTTTCTGGACAAAAAAATCTTCTCGCCAACAAGCGTGCTCTATTCATCCAGGGCGTTTTCGGATTTGATGGGATTTATTCCCGACCCTGATAAAAAAACACCCGTACAGCCTGCTGTTAAACCCGGTAGAAACGATTTATGCCCCTGCGGCAGCGGCAAAAAATACAAAAAGTGCTGCGGTATGGTATAATATAAGATATCATAAGGATTTTGGGCTCCTGTAAAAATTCAGGGCGGCTAATCAGAAAGGGTTGGAAAGTGCAGCATCTTATTGAAGTAAATTGCCCCGACGCAGTGCAAAAAGCTAAAGTTTTATCAGAAATCAAGACCGTTTGCACTCAATGCCGCGCCTGTGAGCTCCATAAAACACGCACGCACCTTGTTTTTTCCGATGGCTCGCCCAATGCTGAAATTATGCTCATCGGAGAAGCGCCCGGCGCAGAAGAAGATGCAACCGGAGTGCCTTTTGTCGGGCGTTCCGGCAGACTTTTGAACGAATTTTTTGATAAGGCAGGGATTTCCAGAGCAAATCAGATTTATATAGCAAACACGATAAAATGCCGCCCGCCGCAGAATCGTGTGCCTTCTCACGAAGAAAAAATCGCCTGCCGTGCTTATTTAGACGCCCAGATTGCACTTGTGAAGCCCAAAATTATTCTCCTTTGCGGCGCAACCGCTGCGCAGTCGTTTATTGAAGAAGATTTCAAAATTTCTCAGGTGCGCGGCAAATGGCTGAATATTTTTGACGATATTGACGCAATGGTAATTTTTCATCCATCATATTTGTTAAGAAATCATTCAACCGAGCAGGGCTCCCCGAGATGGTTTATGATGAGGGATTTAGAGGCGGTCAAAAAGAGGCTTGCCGCACTGTCAGAAAATTTCGTATAAAAAAACAGCCCTCCGCGCGGAAAGCTGTTTTTCTGTATTATCAGGCAATTAGGCGTTAATGTCTTTAACGCTCAAAGCGATTCTGTGTTCTTGAGGTGTGAATTTTTTAATCATAACCTTAACTTCGTCGCCTGCTTTGTAGATATCGAACGGATTAGCGTTGGAATCTTCCATTTCAGCTACGGGCAGAAGCGCTTCTACACCCGGGAATATGTTAATGAAAGCGCCGAAAGAGGTTACTTTATTAACAGTACCGGTGATAACTTCGCCTTCTTTGAATTTGTCTTCGATTTCTTCCCACGGATTATCACCGATTCTTTTCAAGCTCAGGCTGATTCTCTTAAGCTGTTCGTCAATTTTAAGGATTTTGACTTCGATTTTTTGACCGAGAGTAAGAACATCTGACGGATGTTTGATTCTTTGCCATGAAATTTCTGAAATCGGAAGCAAACCGTCAACGCCGTTAATGTCAATAAATGCACCAAAATCAGCGATTCTGACAACTTCACCCTCAACAGTCTGGTCAATTTCAAGGTTAGAAATAACATCGTCAACCAGCTGTTCTCTTTGTTCAGCGAGCGCCTGTCTTTGAGAAAGAATGAGCTTGTTTCTTTTTGCATCAGCTTCAAGAACTTTAACTTCGATTTCTTTGTTCATCAAGCCGTCAAAAGGCATGCCTGTTCTCAACTGAGAAGCGGGGATAAATCCGCGCAAATCCTGAACTTCAACAATAACGCCGCCTTTAACGAGAGAAACAACTTTCGCAACAACGGTTTCGCCGGAAATTTTAGCGTTTTGAAGTGCCTGCCATGCCTGGGCGCAAGCAACTTTTTTCAATGAAAGAAGCATTCCGCCGTCTTCTTTTTCGTCTTCTCTGAGAATGTAAAATTCTTTCTGATCACCGACTTTGAGCGGATTTTCAGCTAGCATTGAAGACGGAATTTCTCTTTGAGGTAGGAATCCCTCGGATTTTGCACCGATATCAACCAAAAACCCGTCATTTTCAGCTTTTACAACAACGCCTTTTACAACGTCTGCTACATTGAGTTTCGTGGTGAAAGATTCTTCAAGAAGTCTTTCGAATTCGTCCATCTGGGACTTTTCTGATGTTTTTGCCATGTTTTTATTTTCCTTTCATATTATTTTTTGATTATTTAAAGATTTTGAGGGAATTTTTTTAAGCTTCCCGACGATATGTTACAATTTTTCGAGCTCAGATATCACTTCATCAATGATTTCCTGTGGAGTAGATGCACCTGCGGTGATTCCGATATTTTGGGCCCTGTCAAGAATCGATCCGTGCCGGGAAAGCTCTTTTGCGGTTTCAATGTGGATTGTCGGAGTGATTCCGGTGAGGATTTCGGCAAGATGGGTTGTATTAGCGCTTTTTCGGCTGCCGACAACTATCATCAAATCCGATTCCTGCGCAAGGTTTCTGGCCTCATTCTGCCTTAATGACGTAGAAGCACAAATTGTATTGAAAATAAGAAGCTCTTTTGAGATTCCGGTTAAATAATCCACTATTTTTTTAAGATTTTCAATCCTCTGTGTCGTCTGAACAACAACGCCGATTTTCTTTTTCGACTTAATCTCCTGTTCATACCCGCTGAGCGATTCCACGTCGGGAGCAACGATAATATTATTACCGTAAATCTCTGCATTTGCTCTTATAGCAGCGACCTCCGGATGTTCGGGTTTGCCTACGATAACGAGCGTATAACCGACTTGAATGAGCTGAATCGCCTTTTGCTGAACCTTTTTCACGTCAGGACAGGTCAAATCAACAATTTCATAGCCTTTATTTTTTATATCTTCAAAAACAGCAGGCGAAGCGCCATGGCTTCTAATTACACAGATTCCGCAGCCATCCGGAGGCAATTCGTCAACCGTATGTATGCCAAGATTTGAGAGTTCGTTAATGACGTGAGAGTTGTGAATCAATTCGCCTAGAACCCAAATTTGTTTGTCGTTATTTTCAGATTTTAACCTTTTTGTTGTTTCGACGGCCCTTTTTACGCCGTAGCAAAAACCTGCGTGTTTCGCGAGTTTTATATTTTTCAATTAAAAGATACGTCCTGTCTTTAAGCCTCATACGAAAAAATTCGTATGGTATTTTTTTTATAACACAAACATATTTTTTAAACAAACATCACTGTTATTTTGTTTAAGATATAATGAATTTAACAATCGCTGGGCAGAATTTCCTGCAAAATGCGAAGAATGAGAAATTAGGGTGAAGATAATGGACGGAGTTAAGAAAAAAATTTCTATTCTCGGCGCAACCGGTTCAATCGGCACGCAGGCAGTGGAAGTTTTATCAAAAGTTAATAAAAATTTTGAGGTAAAAGCGCTTTGCGGCGGGGATAATATTGAAAAATTAAGAGAAGAAATAAAACTGCTCAATCCATCCGTTGTCTGCACAAAAACAGCCAAAAATGCGAAGATTTTACAGGATGAATTCCAGAATATTGAGGTTTTATACGGCGATGAGGGGCTTGATGCGGTTGCATCAGACACGGACAATGATATGATTCTTGTCGCAGTTTCCGGAAAAATCGGGCTTAAACCAACTTTAAAAGCCATTGAAAACGGCATTGATATTGCGCTTGCAAACAAAGAAACGCTTGTTATGGCTGGCGATATTGTTATGAAAAAGGTCAAAGAAAGCGGGATTTCGCTTTTGCCGGTAGATAGCGAGCATTCGGCAATCCATCAGTGCATAAAAAATATAAATGAGGTGGAAAAACTCATAATTACAGCCTCAGGAGGCCCTTTCAGAACAAAAACAATCGCAGAAATGCACCATGCAACCGTCGAACAGACACTTGCGCATCCGAAATGGAATATGGGCAAAAAAATCACAATTGATTCGGCAACCCTTATGAACAAAGGGCTTGAGGTGATAGAAGCGCACCATCTTTTCAATATGCCTTATGAAAAAATTGATGTAGTTGTTCATCCGCAAAGTATTGTGCACAGTGCGGTTGAATACAAGGACGGAAGCGTGATTGCGCAACTCGGATTCCCCAGTATGCATATTCCGATTCAATATGCGCTTTGTTATCCGCAACGCGTTGAGGGAATTGAGTCAAATGGTTTTGATTTTGTAAAAGCGGCAAGGCTGGAATTTGAAGAACCGAATTTGGAAAAATTTCCATCCTTAAAACTCGCCTATGAAGCCGGAAAAGCCGGAGGAACTTATCCTGTCTGCTTAAATGCAGCAAACGAGGAAGCGGTTTTTGCATTTTTAGACGGAAAAATTTCGCTCGGAAAAATTTATGAAATCACAAAACGAATGATTGATGAGCACGATAATATTTCCAAACCGACTATTGAAGAGATTTTTGAAGAAGACAGAAAAATAAGAGACGAAGTAAGAATACTGCTTCAAAAAAATCAATAGTTTGTAAACATTTTAATAATAATTTTAAAATTACTACATATTTTGAGATTTTTTAAAATTTTTCATGCTAAATTAATAATTGCCCGAAGGCAAAGTTATTAATGTTAAAATAGCGGATTGTTAAAAAGCACATTCGCCCCCCAAAAAAGAATAGTTAGATTTTCAACTTCGGGTGTCCGTAATTTTCGGACAGGTAAACAGATTGAGTCAAGGAGATAATACAAATGCCTGATTATTTGAGCAAGGAAGAGATTAGAAAATGGAGAAGTTCACTGGAAAGAATTACGCTCGAAGAATACGCTCAAAGACTCGGAAAAGTCATAAGCGATGAAAAAGAAACAAACGATATGGTGGATATAGCGCTCAAGCACAACTCGTTCACCACGATTGAGGAGGCTACTCCTGTCAAAACATATCAGGTAAAAGCTGAAAAAATCAGTTCTCTTGCACAGCAGTCGTTTGAACGCGAAAGAGAAATGGAAGATATCAGACTTTCTGCGAGAGAATCTGTGCAGGCTAAAAAAGCCGGATTGAAAAAGCCGGAAAAAGCACAAAAACCGGCTAAAGCCGAAAAACCGAAAAAAGCCCCCGCTGCAAAACAACCTGCGGCACAAAAAGCTGCAAAACCTGCAATTTCAACAACAGAAAACATTCAGCTAACTTTCAAAAAGAATCTTACGCCCCGTGAGCAGGCAGTTTTTGAACATTTTCTTAATAACAAAAACCACATTGTATATGCAAAAGAGCTTGCACAGGTTCTTGAGCTGCCCAGAGATTATGTTTACAAATATATTAAAAATCTCCGTGCAAAACTCAACGAAGACGCAATCCACAATGCTGACAACGGCGGTTTTGTGTTAAAAGTTTAGAATAAAATTGGAAAAATTGAAAAAGATGAAAAGCCGCTTAATTAGCGGCTTTTTTATTCAAAAATGTTAAAATTTTATCCGAATATTTTTTCTGCTTGATGATTTCAAAATCATTAAAATCAATTTTTAAA
>URHD01000035.1 GCA_900547585.1 uncultured bacterium
GATTTGAACCAACGACCTTCGGGTTATGAGCCCGACGAGCTACCAGACTGCTCCATCCCGCGATATTAAATTGTACATTACATTATTAAACGCTAAAAAACAAAAATCAAGAGGTTATTTACTTTCATCTGCCGGTGAATACTTCCCAATTTCGCCAATTAGTATTAAAATATTAACCTGAGCAGTGAGATGAGGATGAAAGATGAAAATAATCGTTATTGGCGGGGGAGCCTGCGGCGCCAGCGCTGCAGCAAGAATGAGAAGACTCGACGACAGTGCAGAAATTTTGATTCTGGAAAAAACTAACGAAATCTCCATCGCAAACTGCGGACTTCCGTATTATTGCTCGAATGTGATTGACAGTGAAGAAAAAATGCACGTTTCAAGCGTGCAAAAATTCAAAAACCTCCTTAATGTCGATATAAGAATGGGCGCAGAAGTTACCTCCATTAATAGAAAAGACAAAAGTGTAACAATAAACGGATATGAAATCTTGAACTATGACAAACTTGTCCTTGCACCCGGCGCAAGCCCTTTTAAACCTCAAATTGAGGGCATAAATAACCCTAAAATCCATACCGTACGCACCCTTGGCGATGCTAACAGGATTAAAGAATATATAAAAATATCAAACGCAAGAAATGCTGTGGTAATCGGCGGTGGATTCATCGGGGTCGAAATGGCGGAAAGCCTTGCGGAAATTGATGGCATAAACGCAACTCTTGTCGAACTTTCGCCTCATATTTTACCACCTGTCGATAAAGAAACAGCCGCATTTGCTCAGAATGAACTGCGAAAACACGGAATAAAGCTCATTTTGTCTGATGGCGTGAGCGCTTTTGGCAAAGATGAGATTGCGCTGAACTCCGGACGAAAAATTCCTTATGATATTGCGATTCTCGCGATAGGCGTGAAACCGGAAACTGCACTGGCGCGTGATAGCAGATTGGAAATAGGCGAATCAGGAGGTATAAAAGTAAATAACCATATGCAAACCTCCGACCCCGATATTTATGCCGGTGGGGATAGCGTTGAAGTGGAGGATTTTGTGTCAGGACAGGGCGTTCTAATCCCGCTTGCAGGGCCGGCAAACAGACAGGGGCGCATAATTGCGGATAATATTGCCGGATACGATTCTGTTTATAAAAAAACTATCGGCGCAGCTGTGGTAAAAGTCTTTGATTTAACCGTTGCGAACGCCGGAAATAGCGAAGAAACGCTTATAAAACGGGGAATTCCCTATTTGAAGACCTTTACTTTCGGTTTTTCCCATGCAAGCTACTACCCGAACGCTACCCGCACGATGTATAAGCTTTTGTTCAATAAAAACGGAGATATTCTCGGGATTCAGGCTGTCGGGCAGGAGGGAGTTGAAAAACGAGTGGATGTGGCTGCTACTGCTATGAGAAATGGCCTGAAAGTATGGGATTTGATTGATTCTGAGCTGTGTTATGCGCCTCCTTATTCGTCAGCGAAGGACCCTGTAAATATTCTTGGCATGCACGCTGATAATATCCTCAAAGGGCTTGTAAAACCCGCGTTTTATGAAGATATTGAGGGCTCGTTCCTTGTGGATATTCGCTCAAAAGAAGAATTCTCCGCTGAAACCATTGAGGGCGCAATAAATATCTTTACTCCGGAGCTGCGTGAGCGCTATGTTGAGCTTCCTAAAGACAAAAAAATCGTTCTGTTTTGCAATACCGGTTTTCAAAGCTACGTTGCCTCGAGAATCCTTTTGCAAAAAGGCTTTGACCGGGTTTACAGCTTAACGGGCGGGATTACGCTCTACAAAGAGCTTTTAAAAAATGAACAGGAATCAGAAAAAAGCTACGCTCAAGTGTAAAATTTTGTAAAATTTAATTTTCATGCCCCTTTCCAACCGTCAAATAACAATTTGTGCATGGTTTTATAAATATATAGGTAACAACCTGAAGGCATGGAATGGGAATTTTACACACTTTATCCGAAATTGCAAAAAATAACGATAAATTTAAAAATTACGAGCAAAATCAGCGAGATAACGACCTGCAGCGTGAGGAACTAAACCGTCGTCGCGAACATAAACAGCAGGAAGTAAAAGCCGCGCAGGATTTGGGCAAAACCATTATTGATGTTGTCGATATCATGGACCAGCACTCCGAAGATATTGCTGAAAACGTCGAAACAGTTACGGAACCGGTTATCGGGCTTGCTCCGGTTATTACAGGACTTCTTGGCTTTGGCGGAGCTTACAAGGGACTAATTCGCCCTGCGATGGATAAAGAAAGTGAGCTTTCAAAGGCTTTTCATGAAAGTAAAGAGGTTCAAGAGCTTGTTGAGAAGATAAGAGAAGCTGATAAAAAAATAAAATACGAAGAAAAATGGGGAATTGATGCCGTTGATTTGAAATACAAAGATTCCATTGCCAAAATCAAAAAACGTCATCCTGAATTAGGTCAAAAAGCGGAAGAGCTCTATAAAAAACACAACAAAGAGTTGCAAAAACAGTTTAAAAAAGTGAAAATTGGCGTGGCGATTCCCATAGTTTCTGCTATTGTTGGTTTTGTTGCGGCGAATGTTTATGCAACAAAATTGCAGGTCGAAAGTTCAAGGGTTGCCAGATGGCAGGCAAGAAAAGTGCTTGAAGACCCGAAATATTTTGTAAATTATACGCCTGAGCAGATTGAAGAAGCCCGGAAAAAACTCGAAAACAACCCTGAATACAAGAAAAAAGACAAAAAATTAAAAACCGATAAACTAAAAAGCGGTTTGTTTAAGGGGCTTGTCAGCGTAATAAAAGACAATCGCGCATATCGAAAATGGAAGAAAAATGACGTCGATGAATCGAAAAAAGTCGACAGAAAGCTTACAGCGCAGGAACTTGAGCGGGCGAAAAAGGATAAAGAAGTCATCCAGCGCGTTGTTCGTACGGTAAATAATCAGGCAGAAGTCTATTCGCAAAACATGGAGGTTGCTGCTAACGTGATTCTGGGCTCCACGCCGTTTTTGGGTGCGGCAGTGGGCGCAGTTGTTTCTGCGGTCATGAACTGGACAAAAGTAATCCCTAATTTTGTCAATAAACAGGTTCAAGCATACGGCTCGGAATCCGCAAAAAGCGCTTATAACGACCTGAAAGAGCTAAAAGAAGGCACGCGTGAATACAAAGCTGCAAGAAAGAAATTTCTGAAAGAATGGTACTTTGAACCAATCTCAATAACGGCAGATGGTAAGAGAGAATCCCTCTCCCGTATGAAGGTTCTTGAAAAAAATATTAAAAAGAACACTGCAGCTGCATTAACAACAAAATGGGGAAGACGCGGCGTATTCGGGCTAATCGGTGCATTTGTCACGTCGATAGCCGGATCGCTCATTGCCCTGAAACTTCAAAAAGCGTCTTCCAGAACCGGTCGCTACATTGCAAAACGCGAGCTTGAAGAAAATCCGAAAAATTTCATCGGCTACACTGACGAAGAAATGCAGGAAGTAAAAGATGTAAAAGCTCCGAAAAAATCTTTTGGTGAAAAAGTCAAAGAATATGCATTTTTCATCCCGAACGTTATGAAAAATTATTTTGAGTACCAGAAATACAAAAAAGCAGAATTCAAACAGAATAAAATGCTTCAAGAAGAGCTCACAAAGCTCGATGTTACCGAAACCCAGATGAAAGAAGCAAAAAATCTTCAAAGAAAGATTTTTAATACGTTCGAAAAGGTGGATGACAAATCGCAGGAATATTCTGAGTCCATGGAAGCCGCTGTTGAGATTGCGCAGCCGTTTGTTTACGGCGCAGGTGCATTGTTGATGGTTTCACCGCTGCTTTACACCGGATATCTAGCTGCAAAAGGCAAATTGAGCGCAAAATCTGTTATTAACAAGATTTTGACCACGCTGTCAGGTTCCAGCAAGATTACCGAAAAGAAATGGTTCAAAAAATACCTTGAAAATATTGCAAAACAACTTCCTGACAAGGTTGCGCAGGCTACTCCCAATTCTCAAATCTGGGGAAAGGTTTTTGCGGATATAAACCTTGAAAAAACGCCTATTGCTGAGATTATCGGCAAATTTACAAAAAATTCCGTAGAGTATATAAAGAATTTCTCAAATCTTTCACTCGCTGAAAAACGTGCGGTGGTAGAGGATTTAAGTCGTATTGCTCCGGATAATTCATTGTTCGCAAAAAGACTCAGTTTATTAAAATCTGCGGGTGACAATGAGTTTAAAGCGGTAATGGACGCACTTTTCAAACCGTCTGAGCTCGGGAAGAGCATTCAGAAGATGAGTGATGATGAATATCGCAATTTTAAATATCAAATGACTAACTTACTGGGTGCAAAACGCGATGTATATGAGTTTTATCCTCAAAAAACAAACATGATAAATGCACTTTTTGCAATGCCGCGCCAGGAATTGTCCCAATTCCTGGATTCTTTGCTGGGCAAAGAATCCATAGCAAAAATGTCTAAAATGTCGGATTCAACATTCATTAAACATAAACAAACCGTGAATTCGTTGATAAAAAATTGTGAAAAGAATATTTCATATTTAAAAAATGATATTAAAGTTTTTGGAAATGTTTATAGTCCCAAAGAAATTTACAGCCAAAAACGAGAAATTGAAGCTTTTGAGCAGCTTAAAAGCATTTTTAGCATATTCGGCAATTTAACTAAACAGGATTATTCAATTGTTTCAAAAATTTTGACTGAAAAAACTGAATTTTTCAAAAATATATCAAAAATGGATGACGCGGATTTTGAACGCATTAAAGGTCATATAAAAGCATTCCTTAACCCATCAGACGAATTGATGGAAAACATTACAAAGGAAAATGCCCAAAAATATGCGGACGAAATTTTCAAATCTCTTGATTCTTATCTAAAAACGTCAACTTTTAATGAAGAAATGATTTTGCCTGTTTTGCAACAAACCCTGGCTAATCATTCGGGTATTGAAGAGTTTTTAACGATGGGACAAAAAGAATTGGGTGAAATAATCGGTAAAGAAATACTCACGCAACCTATAAAAAGTAAAAGAAATGCTTTAATTCCAAAGGCAGTGGATTTTGCAAAAGAAAAAATTTATAATACATTCACAGCTACAGAAAAACCAATTACAGAGATTTTAAACTTAAAATTCGGTGATTTGATTATGCCCGTTGATGCGTTGAAGCTTGTTGAACAAACAAAAGCAAAATTCGAGGGTAAATCTCCCGAAGTTATAGATAGATTTTTAAGAATAAAAAATAATAATGCTCCACGATTCGTTAAAAGGTTTAATATTGAATCGATGGATAAAGACTATATTGTGGACAGCCTCGGAAAACTTAAAGAAGTCATCAAAAGACTTCCAAAAGATGAAATGAAAAAAATTGTAAGCGCTATGGTCAACGAATTCAGCGAACATCCCGACCAGTTTATAGCTTATGTTCAGAGCGGCAAAATACTCGGTTTTTACAAAACAGAAGGCTTTAAAAAAGCTGTTATGGCTGCTGGCGTTAGCTGGACAGCGGTTAACATTGCATTGATTTATACGATAGAATCAATTCTTGCCGATTTAAAACTGAAATCGGGAAGATTGGGTGTTATGAAAGCGCTTGATTCGCTGGAAGACCCCGCATATTACGCAAATATCGAGCCCGAAACCTCCTCTGCTGCTCAACCGGCAAATCTGCCCGCAAATAACCCCAAAAGCCTTTTTGATATGCTGAAAAAATAGTCTTATCTCGTATAAACCCTTGCCAGACGGACTTTCAAACGGCAGGTGAGTTCGTAATTTATCGTGTGCAGAAGATTTGCCCATTCATCAACGGAAATAAATTCCCCTCCGTCAGCACCCAGCAGCGTAATCACGTCACCTTCCGAAACATCAAGCCCCGTAACATCAAACATCATCTGATCCATTGTGATATTGCCGATTTGAGGCACTTTTTTGCCGTTTATCAGCCCAAAAATCTTGTTGGACAAGCATCTTGGCACTCCGTCTGCGTATCCCATCGGGATTGTTGCTATTTTGGTTCTTCCATGTGTTATAAAAGTGTGGGAATAGCTTACCCCCTCCTCGGGTTCTGCTTCATGGATGTTTGTGATTCTTCCTTTTAAAGAAATTGCCTGTTTTAAGTCAGGTTTTTTCACGCCTGCGGGCAAATCCGGCTGCATACCGTAAATTCCAATCCCGGCGCGCGCCATGTTGTAATCCATATAATCATACGCAATCAAAGCCGGCGTATTGCAGCAATGGATTAAAAGTCCGGTTGTATCAACCGAATCAACGACTTTTCTGAACTTTTCATACTGGATTTTTGTTGCCGGCGGGTCTTCTGCGCACGCAAAATGTGTGAAAATGCCCTCAAGTTCAATAAAATCGCACTTTTGTAGGCGTTTTATAAATTCCGGTGCATTTTCAGGGCGCACGCCGATTCTGTTCATTCCGGTGTCGATTTTTACGTGGATTTTTGGTTTTATGCCTGTTTTTTCGTATGCAATCCGGCATGCTTCGATGTGTTCGTCGAGAAAAATCGAAAGCGACATGTTATTTGCCGCAGCCCAGTCGAATGCCCATACCGGAACCGCGCCCAAAATCAGGATAGGCGCATTGATTTTTGCTTCGCGAAGCTGCATTCCCTCGTCAATCGAAGAAACCCCGAGAAAATCCACGCCAGATGCCAGCAAAATCGGCGCAATCGTCACCGCTCCGTGCCCGTAAGCGTCTGCTTTTACCACGGCGAAAAGCTTTGCGCCTTTTTTCAAATATTTTTTGAATTCCAGAATATTGTGTTCGATATTATTTAAATTTATCTCAACCCACGCGTCACGTCTGGTGTTTAGGTAAGATGCACGGTCAAACTGCATAATATTTCCTTTATTTGCATTGTAATCGGATAAATCTGTTTTTGTAATCCCGTGTGAAATTGGTCAATTACTTTTTTAAGCAAATTTAACTCTATTTTATCGCAAACGGTTTTTCATGGACGCTTTTGTGAGGAAATTTATCAAAGAAAGCGGCAGTTTTGAAAACAACGCTGTCATTTTTGCATCAAATCCTGCGCAATATGATAGTTTCGGGTTTTTAATTGTCAGAACTTTTAGAACAAGTTTGCCAATTTCTGATGCTTCAAGCCCTTTATAGTTGTTTTTACGTGCGTTTTTGACGAGAAATTCGTACTCTTTTTCGTATTTTTTGTGAAATTCTTCGGGAATGTTGTCCAGAATTTTTGTGCATTCGTTGATTGATTTGTCCCAGATTGCTGTTTTTACCACGCCGGGCTTTATTGAGATAACTTTTAAGTCGGGTTTTTTGCATTCAAGCAAAAGCGCGTTAAAAAATATGTCCAGCGCCCGTTTTGATGCGCAATAAGGCGAAACAAACGGAAAAAGCCCGAAACTTGCCATCGAGCTGATGTTTACAATTCTGCCGTTGTCCATAATTGGCAAAAAGCGTTGCGCGACACGGATTGCGCCAAAAACATTCACTTCAAACTGGTTTTTTATTGCGTCAACAGGCAGGCATTCAACAGGGCCCGCAACTGCAATCCCTGCGTTGTTTACAAGCCCGTAAAGCGTGCCGGTTTGCGATTTTATGACTTCAAAAGCTTCGTTTACGCTCTCGTCGCTTGTTACGTCGATGAAAACCGCCTGAATCGAGGGGTTTAGCGCTTCGAGTGCCGTTTTATCCGCCTCTTTTCTTACGCCTGCAAAAACTTTAAACCCGTTTTCAGCCAGCGTAAGCGCGATTTCTTTCCCCAGCCCTGATGAGGCTCCTGTTACAAGTACATTTTTCATTCCTTATTTTTAACATAGTTTTGCAAATTGGACAACTCAATGATTGTTGACGGTTCCGTATCTTTCCGGCATATGCACACCTGATAGCAAAAAAAACGGTTGCATTTGCGTAAAAAGAGGATTTAATTCATTTTTTATGCCTCGATTCGCTCCGCTGGAATAGGTCATAAAAAATAAATTAAATCCTCTTTTTACGCGGCGGGTTTTTGGGAAGATTCGCTCGTTATGTTATGTTTTTGCTTTGTTAAGAAATGTAAACCTGCGAACCCTTTGTTTTTTAAGGTTTTTGGATTTTTGTATATATTCCATAGATAAATTTTAGCAATTTTTTATAGAAAAAATCGTTTATATAAGTACGAGAGATAAACAAAAACAAAGATAAAAACATAACTGGAGGAATACAAAATGGCAAGAGTTCTTATTTCAATGCCCGAAGACTTTTTAAACAAAATTGACGGAGTTGCAGAAACAGAAAATCGTACAAGAAGCGAACTGATTCGCGAAGCGCTCAGAACTTACATCCACAAACAAAAAGTTCGCGAAAACACACTGGCAGCTAAAAACGCACAAATTCTCGAGGCATTACTGGACTAATAAAAAAACTTTCTTAAAAAATAAACACGCAGGGTAAAATTTAAAAGCAAAACAAACTAATTAGGGGATAAAATTTAAAATCGGCACTAGACATTGATTGGGGAATTGGCTAAATAAAAAAAGACCGCAAGAGGCGGTCTTTTTTATTGGGACTGGTGACAAGCGGAAACTTTTGCGCTAATATAAGGAAAACTTTGTGTAAAGGGGCTTTATCTTGTTTGAAAAATTTACTGAAAAGGCTATTAATGTAATTTCTACCGCCCAGAAAGAAGCGAAACTGCTTAACGAAAATAAAATTTGTCCTGCGTTTTTGCTTCTGGGGATTTTGCAGCTGAAATCGAACATTTGCTCAAGAATTCTTGCATATTCGGGCGTAGATGTTGAAAATTTGCGAGAACGCCTCCAGTCAACAAAATGCCTTCACAACGAAAACGCTACTTTCACAACCGAATCAAGAATTGTGTTCAAAAAAGCCTTTGAAATCGCAAAAAAATATCAAAATACGTCGATTATCCCCGAACATCTGCTTCTGGCGCTGGTTTGGGAGGAAAATTCCGAGGCTGTTGCGCTTTTGAAGAATTATGATGTGGATATTGACAAACTTAAACAAACTTTGATAAAACTTCTTGAAAAAAAGAAGAAAAGAGCACATCCGGAAGAAATTGAAGCGCCCGAAGAGGAAAATTCAGATTACAAAGATGTTTTTTCACTGTTTAAAGACAAGGATTCTCAGGCGGTGCTTGAGCGGGCGGTTTCAAAGCTCACAGCGTCGCATTATGAGATTTTGGGAACGGAACAGATTGTCCAGTCGATTCTTGAGGATGAAAGTTCCGATGTCGTTTCGATTTTGAAGGATTCGGGCATTAATCTTGATTCTTATCTCGGAAAATTGAACGAGGTTTCGTCGCGTCAGGCGGAATTTGAAGAAAAACAGATTATTTTTACGCCGAATGCTTTTAAGGCGATGATTCTTGCACTGGAAACAGCAAAAGAGCTCGGCAGTGCAACAGTTAAGCCCGAACATATTATTCTCGGCGTTTTGAAGGCAAAAAGCGGCATTGCATACAATATTTTTAAGGAACTCCATGTAAATGATGATAATCTTGCGCACCAGATTATTAAACCGATTGAAAAACAAATGCCGGAAACGCTTACTATTCTCAGGTTTGCAAAACAGGAGGCACGCAGCATGAACCGCCGCACGGTGGGTTCGGAATTCATTTTGCTCGGCATAATTGACGAAGCAGTTGGCGTTGGCGCAAGGGTTCTTGCCAAGCTCGGCATAAATATCAAAGACGCGAGGCTTGAAGTTGAGCGAGTCGTGGGTGCGGGCAACGATTATGCGGAAAATGATGTTGTATTTTCGCCGCGTGCTAAGAAAATCCTCGAAATGGCGTGGGAAAAGGCAAAACACCATAACAACACAAAAATTGCCTCCGAAAATATCCTCTGGGCAATCACAAAATCTCCGGATTCCGTTGCGATGAAAGTGCTTTCGAACCTCGGCGCCGATGTTTTGGAAATCAAGCAGGGAATCATCAGCGAACTCGAAGAACTCAATCAGGAGCCGGTTTCGGAGGAATAAATGCTGATTGATACCCACGCGCATATTGATATGGAGGATTTTGAGGCGGATTTTTCGCAAATGCTCGCCCGCGCGGCTGAAAACGGGGTCGAAAAAATCATTATCCCTGCGGTTGAGCCCTCAACTTTTGAACGAGTCATAAAAACCGCAGAAAAATCACCTGATTTGTACGCTGCGACGGGCGTTCACCCGGAAGATGCCAGAAATTTCGACGAAAATGCACTTGCCTTGATGGCAGAAATGGTAAAACACCCCAAAGTCGTTGCCGTAGGCGAAATCGGGCTGGATTATTACTGGGATAAGTCGTACAATGATGTTCAAAAAGAGGTTTTTGAAGCGCAGATTGAGTTTGCCAAAAAGCACAGCAAACCGGTAATCGTCCATGACCGCGAGGCGCACGGCGATTCGCTGGAAATCTTGAAAAAGACGAAAGCTGCGCAGGTTGGTGTAATCATGCACTGTTTTTCGGGCAGCCCCGAATTTGCGCTCGAATGCGTGAAAGAGGGCTTTTATATTGCGCTCGGCGGGGTTGTTACTTTCAAAAATGCGAAGAAAATGAAAGAAGTTGCAAAAATTGTGCCGCTTGAAAAGCTTCTTGTGGAAACAGATTCGCCTTATTTGACGCCTGTTCCGTTCAGGGGCAAGAGAAACGAGCCCGCTTATGTAAAATATGCGGCAGAGGAGATTGCGAACCTTCGCGGGATGAGTTTTGAGGAGCTTGCACAGGCAACGACTGAAAATGCGATGCGGATTTTCAGGTTTGATGAGGCGAAAAATGGCTAAAAAAGAACGTTTGGACAAGATTTTAGTCGAAAAAGGTTTTTTTGAAACAAAAAACAGGGCGCAGGCGGCGATTATGGCTGGCGATGTGAAAATCAACGGCGAAACAATCACAAAAGCCGGATGGGGGCTGGAATTAAAGGAAAATACAAAAATTGAGATAAAAACTTTGCCTTTTGTTTCGCGGGGCGGCTTGAAGCTGCAAAAAGCTGTGAAAGAGTTCGGAATTGATTTAAACGGGCGGATTTGCCTTGACGCAGGCGCTTCAACCGGCGGTTTTACCGATTGTATGCTTCAGTCCGGCGCAAAAAAGGTTTACGCGGTGGATGTGGGGTACGGGCAGATTGCCTGGAAGCTGCGTAATGACCCGCGTGTAAAGGTTGTTGAACGCACGAATATAAAAAATTGCGCGCCTGACGCGATTTATGCTGAAAATGATGTGCTGCCTGATTTTTGTGCAATGGATTTGTCATTTATTTCGATTACAAAGGTGCTTGAGAACATAAAAAGGCTCATGAAGCCCGAAAATATTGAAATTATGGCGCTTATCAAACCGCAGTTTGAGGCTGGCAGGGAGTTTGTGGGTAAAAACGGCGTTGTGAGAGAATTAAGCACGCATATTGAGGTTATCCGCTCGGTTATTGATTTTGCGCGGGAAAATACCGGTTTATTTGTGCAAAAACTATCATATTCGCCTATAAAAGGACCGGCCGGAAATATTGAGTATCTTGTTTTGCTCTCTGATGTGCCGTCCGAGTTTGATTCTGCTCAAATTGAGAGGATTGTTGAAGATTCTCATGAAAATGGTGCGTTTAGTTAAATTTAGGAAAGGTAAAAAATGATTAATGCTTTAATAATGCCGTTAAAAGGCTACAAAAAAGTCGCTTTGAGAGATGTTAAAGGGGCTTTGTCGAATAAAAATAATTTTGTATGGACGAAAACAACTCAAGATTCATTGTTGCGCGGCAGAGCTAACGAGAAAATTGAAAGAGTTTACCCAAATGGCTCACGCCTTGTTAAAAGAATCGTTGAAGAAGCAACAGGGCGCGATGTCGGGCAGTTTTTTGTTTCTAAAAACGGTAAGTTCTGGCGTTCTTTAAAAATGGGCGAAAATCATCTGGAATTTATTGTTGGACGTATAAAAAACGGGGCTGAGCAGGCTGAAAAGTTTTTTAAAAAGCTGGATGGCAGAATTTTAGAGATTCCGGCAGAAATCGGCAACGGCATAAAGTTAAATACGCTAAAATAATTTTTGGATATAGCAAAAAGGCGGCAATTTGCCGCCTTTTGTAAGTTTTTTGCATATCAAATTTACGCTTCAAGCATTTCTTTCAGGATTTTGTTAATAACCTGAGGATTGGCGCGGCCTTTGGTTTCTTTCATAACCTGACCGACGAAGAAGCCGAACAGCTGCTGTTTCCCGCCCCTGTAAGCCTCTACCTGCGCCGGATTTGCTTCAATTACCTTTGCGATTGCGTCTTTTATTGCGCCCTCGTCGGAAATTACGCTCAATCCCTGCTTTTCAACCATCTCTTTTGCGCTTCCGCCGTCTTTTAATAGAGATGGAATGAGTTTTTTCGCAATATTGTTGGAAATTGTGCCTTTTTCAATCAAATTAACAAGCTCAGCAAGGGATTCCGGCTGGAGTTTTGTTTCGTTAATTGTGATGTTGTTCTCTTTAAGATAAGCCGTAATGTCGCCTACGAGCAGGTTATTGGCAATTCTATAATCTGCGCCGAGTTTCAGAACTTTGTCGTAGAAAAGCGCTGTTTCCATCTGATCAACCATTACATTCGCGTCATAAGCGCTCAAACCGAGCGATTCGTAGCGTTTTCTCTTTTGTTCGGGCAGCTCGGGCATTTTTGAGCGGACTTCTTCGACCCATTCGCGTGAAATTTCAACAGGCATTAAATCCGGCTCGGGGAAGTAGCGGTAATCATTCGCGTCTTCCTTGCTTCTCATTGATTTTGTAACTTTCTGGTTGTCATCCCAGAGGCGGGTTTCCTGAACAACCTCGCCGCCTTCTTCAACGATTTCAATCTGGCGGTCGATTTCGTATTCGATTGCTCTTTGAAGCGCCGAGAAGCTGTTGATGTTCTTGATTTCGGCGCGGGTGCCGAATTCTTTGCTTCCTTTGGGCATAATCGAGATGTTTGCGTCGCATCTCATTGAGCCTTCTTCAAGGTTTCCGTCGCAAACGCCGATGTAGCGCACAATGTTGCGTAATTCTTCCATATAATTGCGAGCTTCTTCGCTGGAGCGCATATCCGGCTCTGAAACGATTTCAAGAAGCGGTGTTCCGGCTCTGTTGAGGTCAACGAGCGAATAAATTGAGCCTGCAATGCCGTCAGCGCCTGCGTGGACGAGTTTTCCTGCGTCTTCTTCAAGGTGGGCGCGGGTAATGCCGATTCTTTTGCCTTTGACATCAATATGTCCGTTTATGCAGATTGGCTCATCGTATTGTGAAATCTGATAACCTTTCGGCAAATCCGGATAAAAATACTGTTTTCTGTCGAATTTGCAGCGTGCGGGGATTTCGCAGTTGAGCGCAAGCCCGAGAAGAATGCCCATATTAACGCATTCTTTGTTCAAAACCGGCAAAACGCCCGGCATTCCCAGTGTAATGGGGCTTGTGTGTGTATTCGGGTCAGCACCGAATTCTGTGCTGTCCGGCGCAAAAATTTTCGACTTTGTTTTCAGCTGGGCATGAACCTCAAGCCCGATAACTACTTCATATTTATCTCTCAAATCTGTCATAGCTTCCTCTTTTAGTTTTAGATTGCTGTATTTAAATCCTGAATCTGTTTCAGGGTCGTATTATTATTGTATAATAATTATTTCATTAAAATATTAACACAAAGACAGCAAAAAATTTTTTTATGCGTTTTAATTAATTACAAGGAGGCTCCATGAGCATAAAAAATATTGATACTGATATATTTAAAAACGCATACAGGGAAGGTAAAAAGGCGTTTAAAAAGGCGATTGACGATTTTAACAAAAAAGCCGACCCTTTTATGGGGGAAGTTAAAGAAAGTGCGAAAAAAGTTTTCTACGGGTCAAAACTTGAAAAATTGTCAAAGGAATTTGATTCAGCGAGGATTGCTTATGAGAAATCCTGTCTGGAATACAAGAATGTCTTTCAAAGCGGGAATTATTTTGCAGAACTTCCGGCAAAAAAAGAGATGGACAAAAAACTGGAGGCTTTTAACAAAGCGTGGGAAAAATACAGGGCTTTTGAGGCGCAACAGCTCTACGCACAGCAGGCTTTTGATCGTCTAAACAGTTAATTCAAAACTTTCCCTGATTAATTCTTTGAGCAGCGACAGGGGCGCTTTTTTGACTTCGACCATTATCCAGTGGGTTTTGTTCATATGCTTTTCCCTGGATTCTTGCAAACACGGCATGCTCATGTAAATGCTTGATTCCCGTTCGTGTTTGAATTATAAAAAGGGAGTAGTAAAAACTTTTAGTAAAGAAGAGGAGCTAAAAAATGGCTAAGAAAGTTGCAATTAACGGCTTCGGAAGAATCGGCCGTAACACATTAAGAGCAGCAGTTAAAGAAGGTATCTTCGACAAAATCGACTATGTTGCTATCAACGACCCCGGTTTGAAACCTGCTGATGCTGCATTTTTGTTCAAACATGACTCAGTTATGGGACCTTTTGACGGTACTGTAGAAGCTTATGATGAAGGCATCATTGTAAATGGCAAAAAAATCAAATTTTTCGCAGAAAAAGACCCTGCAAATCTTCCCTGGAAAGATTTGGGAGTAGAAGTTGTTGTTGAATCAACTGGTTTCTTCACAGATGCTGAAAAAGCTAAAGCTCACATCGCAGCAGGCGCTAAAAAAGTTATCATCTCTGCTCCTGCTTCTAATGAAGACAAAACTATCGTTCTCGGCGTAAACGAACACGAATACGATCCTGCAAAACACAACGTAATTTCTATGGCATCTTGCACAACAAACTGCCTCGCACCTGTTGCAAAAGTTATCAAAGAAAAATTCGGCATTGTTAAAGGCTTGATGACTACTGTTCACTCTTACACAGGTGACCAGAGAATCCTCGACGCAGGTCACAAAGACCCCAGACGTGCTAGAGCAGGCGCTTTGAACATCGTTCCTACAAAAACCGGTGCTGCTAAAGCAGTTGCACTTGTTCTTCCTGAACTCAAAGGAAAATTGGACGGTTTCGCTATGCGTGTTCCTACTCCGGACGTTTCTCTGGTTGACGTTGTATTCGAAACAGAAAAACCTGTTACAGTTGAATCTGTTAATGCAGCTCTTAAAGAAGGCGCTGACGGACACGTTCTTTGCTACAGCGAAGAACCGCTCGTTTCTACTGACTACATTGGTTCTTCACAGTCATCTACTGTTGACGCACTTTTAACAAGAGTTATGGGCGACAACATGGTTAAAATCATTTCTTGGTACGATAACGAAATGGGTTATTCAACAAGATTGGCTGAAACTACATTGATGGTTGCTGAAAAACTGTAATAATCAGCTAACAAATCTGAAAAAACAGGCGTTTTCTTTGCGAAGCGCCTGTTTTTTGTTGTTCTGGTGTTCAAAATGGATGTATTTGCGTAAAAGTTGGATTTAATTCATTTTTTACGCCTCGATTCGCTTCGCTGGAATAGGTCGTAAAAAATAAATTAAATCCAACTTTTACTTTGCGAACTATTCGCACCACCTTTCTGTCATGCTGAACTTGTTTCAGCATCTTACCAACTTGAAAAATAGATAAAAGCACGTCGATAACAAAAAACTGACGCATTTGCGTAAAAAGCCGGATTAATTCATTTTTCCGCCTAGAGTCGCTTCGCTGGAATAGGTCGTAAAAATAAATTATATACCCTTGATACTTTGGAAGTTGGTTATATTCTAATCCACAACTTGCAACAACGCCAAAATTCCGCTAAAATAAGACTTATGGAAAACGGAGAGAGAAAACAGGCAAAAATACTCGGGTTCGGGGTTGATTTGATGAGTTTTTCCGGGGCACTCGGGTTCACAATGGAGAAATTGCAGGCAGGAAAAGGGCTTCAGGTGGTTACAATTAACCCTGAAATGATAGAAATTGCAAAGAAAAAACCCGATTTTGCATCTGTTTTGAATAATGCCGATCTTGTAATCCCTGATGGCGTAGGAATAAAGCTGGCTCTGAAAATCAAAGGAATAAATCAGGAAAATATCCCCGGCATCGAATATTCAAAAAAACTCATAGAACTTTGTGCGCAAAATGGCTTCCCCGTAGCACTTTTGGGTGCAAAAGAGGAAATTGTGCAAAAAGCAAAGCAAAATTTGCTCAAAGAATTTGAAAATCTGAATATCGTCTATACAAAAAACGGTTACTTCTCAAAAGAGGAGGAAGAAACCATCAAAAACGAGATGACCGCAGCCGCGCCAAAGGTTGTTTTTGTCGCACTGGGCGCTCCTAAACAGGAATTTATCTGTCAGGAGTTTAAAAAATCTATTCCCGACGCCGTTTTTGTCGGTGTGGGCGGAAGTTTTGATGTTTGGTCGGGAGTTGTGAAAAGAGCTCCTGAAATTTATCAAAAACTCGGGCTCGAATGGCTTTATCGAACCGTAAAAGAGCCTCAAAGGTTCAAACGCATATTTCCGGCTTTGCCTTTGTTCCTGATTAGGGTTATAATAGATTCAGTCTTGCAAAAAAAGGGTTATTAATGAACAATCAGCTTTTACCGTCTCAAATAGAAGAACTCAAAAAACTCTGCCGCGAGATGAGAAAAGATATTCTCTCGATGATTCATGCGGCAAAATCCGGACATCCGGGCGGGAACCTCAGCGCGGTTGAGATTCTTGCGGTTTTGTACAAATGCTGCATGAACCACAGCCCCGAGTGGGACAAATCTCCTGATTTTAACAACCGCGACCGGTTTATCCTCTCAAAAGGGCACGCTTCAGCGGCTTTATACTCGATTCTTGCAGAATGCGGGTATTTTCCTAAAGAAGAATTAATGACTTTCCGAAAACTCGGCACAAGATTGCAAGGTCATCCGTCCTGCCGCCATTTAAAAGGCATTGAAGTTTCAACCGGCTCGCTCGGGCAAGGGCTTTCTATGGCTTGCGGAGTGGCTTTGGGCTTAAAACTGGATAAAAACCCGGCTAATGTTTTTGTTCTTGTCGGCGACGGCGAAATGCAGGAGGGAAGCATCTGGGAGGCTGTCATGAACGCTTCTCACCACAATTTGAACAATCTTATTGCATTTATCGACAAAAATAAGCTCCAAATCGACGGCTGCACCTGCGAAGTGAAGTCGATTGAGCCTCTGGATGAAAAATTTGAAGCATTCGGATGGAATGTGATTACTATTGACGGGCATAATGTTGAAGAAATCTTTGACGCAATCAATTCTGCAAAAACAATGGACAGACCCACCGCAATAATCGCTGAAACTGTCAAAGGCAAAGGCGTTTCCTTTATGGAAAACAACTGCGGCTGGCACGGAAAAGCACCGAACGACGAAGATTTTGCAAAAGCAATGGCAGAACTCGAAAAATAACCTGAACACAATTAAAAAGGGCATAAAATGATTAAAATCTTACAGGGCAAAGACAGAGAAAAAAAATCCATCCGCTCGGAATACGGGAAAACCCTCGTTGAGCTCGGGAAAAAGAACCCGAATATCGTAGCTCTCGACGCTGACCTTTCCTGCTCAACCCAGACAGCGATGTTCGGGAAAGAATTCCCTGAAAGATTCTTCAATATGGGTATTGCCGAGCAGGACGCAATGACTACGGCTGCAGGGCTTTCCACGACCGGTAAAATTCCGTTTGTTTCCACTTTTGCGATGTTTGCGACGGGGCGTGCGTGGGAGCAGATTAGAAATTCCATCTGTTACCCTCGTTTTAACGTGAAAATCGTTGCTACACACGGCGGAATTACTGTTGGCGAGGATGGCGCAAGCCATCAGGCGCTTGAGGATATTGCTATTATGCGCGATATTCCGAATATGACGGTTATTGTGCCCGCAGATTGCACTGAAACCCGTGAAGTGATTAAATTTGCCGCTGAATATGACGGCCCTGTATATATAAGGCTTGCGCGAACAAATGTGCCTAACCTTTTTGACCCCGAAACGTACAAATTTGACCCGAAAAAGGCGGTTGTTGTAAAAGAGGGCAAGGATGTGACGCTGGTTACCAACGGTGAAACGCTTGTTGAGGCGCTGGATTGTGCGGATTTGCTTGAAAAAGACGGAATCAGCGCGGAAGTTATTCATATGCCGGTGGTAAAACCCGTTGATGTTGATACAATCGTAGAATCTGCAAAGAAAACGCAAAATGTTATTACAATCGAAAATCATTCAATAATCGGAGGGCTCGGCTCGGCGATTTGTGAAACTTTGAGTGAAAATTACCCCGTAAAAGTCAAAAGAATCGGCATAAACGACCAGTTCGGGCAAAGCGGAGAGCAGCGTGAATTGATGAATTTTTACGGGCTTACCGGTGAAAAATTGGCTCAAACTATCAAAAATTATTTAAAATAACAGAAAAAATTGGGAAAATTATATGATACAACTTCGAGGTGTTACCAAAAAATATAAAAACAACTACGCGCTGAAAAATATTAACCTTGATATTATGTCGGGCGAGTTTGTTTTCATAACAGGGCCATCGGGCGCCGGAAAATCTACTCTGATGAAGCTTTTGTACAAGGAAGAAACTCCGACAACCGGAAGCGTAATCATCGGTGCGAAAAATATTGCCAATTTGCCTCCCGAACAGGTTCCAAACTTGAGAAGATGCATGGGGATTGTGTTTCAGGATTACAAACTCTTGAATAATCAAAGCGTTTACGACAATTGTGCTTATGTAATCAGAACGCTCGGGATGAGCTCAAAAGAAATTGAGGCAAGGGTTACAGGTGCGTTGAAAGTTGTTGGTTTGAGCGATAAAATGAAGTTTAAACCCACGGAACTTTCGGGCGGAGAGCAGCAGCGTGTTAGCATTGCGCGGGCAATCGTAAACGGGCCGCCGATTTTGATTGCGGATGAACCCACGGGAAATCTTGACCCGAACAACTCTATGGAAATTATGCAGATTCTTGACCAGATTAACCAGAAAGGAATCACCGTAATAGTTTCCACGCACGACCATGCAATGGTTAATTATTTCAGAAAAAGAGTTTTGACTCTTGAAGACGGTCAAATAGTCAGAGATGTACAAGCAGGTACTTATGAATGATATAAAAAAGAACATAAAAAAAACAGTAAAATCACATATTCCGAAAGATTGGCTTTACGAACTTCGTATTGTTTATCGAATCGGGCTTGAAACTATTAACGGAATCAGACGCACAGGATGGATAAATCTCGCAATTATCACAACTATGGCGGCGATTTTGTCTATTTTTGGCGCTCTTTTCAGAACGACGCTTTCTCTGTCTTCGTTTGTGTCAGAGCTCGGAAATGCGCTTGAGATTTCTGTATATTTGAAACCACAGGCCGCCCCTAACGATGTTGCCGGCCAAATAAGGCAAATACAGCATGTTGAAAGGGTAAAGGTAATCCCGAAAGAGCATTCGTGGAACGATTTAAGGCGTGAAATTGATGTTCCTGATATGGAAAACCCGCTTCCTGACACTTTGCATGTAAAAGTTGATAAACCTGAAAACATAAACATCGTTTTCAATGAAATAAAGAAATACAAAACCGTCGAGGATATGAACTATGCACAGGATATCGCAAAAAAAATGCAGATGTTTAACAATGTTGTGCATACGATTACTCTGATTGTGGTAATTCTTGTTGCTATGCTGACTATTACTATAATAAACAACACCATTCAGCTTGTTATCCAGTCCAGAAAGGACGAAATCGAGATAATGCGGCTTATGGGCGTCAGCAACTGGTATATTAAAATTCCTTTGATTTTGCAGGGGGCAATTTACGGATTTTTAGGGGCTTTGATTGCCCTTGTGCCAATAAACGCGGCGCATAACGGGCTATTGAGAGTACATGAATTTTTCGTTGTTCCCTCCCCCGTACTTGCAAACAACATAGTAATTCTGGTATTATTTATAATAGCAATAGGCTTCGGAGCAGGCGGAAGCTTTTTATCAATTAAAAAACACCTGCAGGTATAAGTATTATGGAAGAAAAAACACCTTTAGATTTAATAAACACACTCAAAGATGTTCCCGCAATGCCGAATGTCATCATTCGTGCGCTCGGAATTATCAATGATGATTCTTCAGGGACGAAAGAGCTTTCGGAAATCATGGCTTATGACCAGGCTTTGACTTCTCAGGTTCTCAAGCTTGTAAACTCGGCGTATTACGGATTTGCACAGGAAATTACATCAATAAAAAATGCGATTGCTCTTTTGGGAATGACGCAGACAAAAAATATTGTTATTGCAGTAGCAATGAAACCCATGCTGACCTCTCAATGTGGCAAGGATATGTGGCGTCATTCGTTGAAAACTGCTGTTGCGAGCGAACTGCTTGCTAAGAGCTTCGATTTTATTGATCCGAATGATGCTTTTACAATCGGATTTTTGCATGATATCGGGAAAGTTATTCTCAACCTGTGCGATTCCAAAAAATATCAGGGCGTAAAAGAGCTTATACAAAACGGTGGGGACCAGCTTGCTGCAGAGGAACACATTTTTGATATAAACCATGCGGATGTAGGGTTTATGCTGGCTAAAAAATGGAAATTGCCGGTTCTTCTTGCAAACTGCATAAAATATCACCACGATCCGTTGAGATCTTCAATGCCCAAGGCAAGTTCATTGATTTACCTGGCAAATATGATTTCCCAGCCGGGAGAAGAGCTGCCGAAAATGGATTATAACATTTTGGACGAAGTTGGTATTGATCCATCCCAGCTTATACAGTTTAAAGCCGACGCTGAGGCTTTGACCGACACGCTTTCATTAAAACTCGGAAGTTAAGTCAATATATAAAAATATTTAATCAAAAAAGCCGCTTAATTTATATAAGCGGCTTTTTGAATCGGTATTTCGGACATTTTTAATGCTTGTCAGTCATGACAAACAGGCTAATTAAATCATTAAGCGTAACAGCCTGTTTTTTGTAGTCCTGAACCTGTTTTTCCAGGCTTCTGATACAATTTTTGTACTCGTTTATAGAAATCATGCAGGTTCTTGCAGAATCGTTCAGGCTGTCTTGAACCTGTTGCGCTTCTTTGAGTACGCTATTCATTGAAATGCCTAGAGCTTCCATTGTCTGGCGGATAATTTGGGCACCTGTTTGTTTTGTAACCCCACCTGGAAGCTGTGCAATAAGTCTTTTTAAAACAGCAACATTTGAGGGCATTGTGTGGCTTTTCGGTTTTGGCGGAGGTGAAAGTTTTACGCTCTGCGGGTTGAAAGCCTCTTCCTGCACGAATGTTTGAGCATTATCATTATCAAAATCAAACTCTGACGGGCTGTCATATTCAGAATCTACTTCAACAGGGCTTGAGTCGAAATTGTTTAAACTCATAGGCTCTGCGTCGTTGAAGAACCCGTTTGCTCCTGTGAAATCATTGAAAGATTCTTCCAGATTTACATCATCAGCGGCTGATGCGTTGCTGAAAGCGGCTTCTGTCTGTTTTGCAAGAGCCTCTTCCGCAGTAACCACTTCATCGGGTACTGTTTTTATTTCAATATCAGCCTGTTTTTTCAAAGCCTGAACAATTTTCTTACCAACACCGTGAGGGAGTTTGTTTTCTGCCATTTGTCTACCCTTTTCCTTTATTTCATCATAATTTAAAGCATTATCCGCTTAGAAAAATTATATATAAAATA
>URHD01000036.1 GCA_900547585.1 uncultured bacterium
GCGGTAACGGGACTGAGCGGCGCTTGCGCTGCGATTTTCAATTTTACCGTGTCGTTGACACGGGTTCGCATTAAATTTGTTAAAACGGCGGTAACGGGATTCGAACCCGTGTCAACAGAATGAGAATCTGCTATCCTAACCCCTAGACGATACCGCTTCGGACAATAGAATTATACATCAAAAAATTAATGAAATAAAATTTTTATAGCAAAAATTTTCATTAAGTGCGTTAATAGAAATATGGCGAAACTAAATCCGATAAATTATAAAAAATTTCTGAATAACCTGAACGCACAAAACTACCTTTGTACCCGAAAATCACCACCCGTTTCAAAGTATTATGCATTCAAAAAAGGAACAACATACTTTCTTGCGGATACAAAAGGTCATTATGTCGGGAATATGGGCGCAATACCCGAAAGAATCAGGGAAAATCAGACATATTATCCCGATAGCAAAAATTATGCGTCTTTGTATATTACAAATTTGTTTATAAACAAAAAATACAGGCAAAAAGGGGCGGGAAGTGCTTTTATAAACATAGCAGTCGCCGAGAGTGCCCGCAGAAATTGTGGAGGAAGAGTTCATCTTATAGCGGTACACGACGACAAAACCCAGCTGCCGCCGCATATTTTCTATCGAAAAGCCGGATTTGATTCACAAGACTGGGTAATCATGGACAAAATCAATAATTTTATAGAGGAGGGCATAAAACTTCCGCGCAAAAGCCTGGACGCAATCCCTATGTACCTTACTCTGGACAAAGTCAAAGAAAAACTTTGCAAAATTTGCCCTTTGTTTAAACAACATTAAGCTTCAGTACTTAAAAATCCTGTTGTAATGGTATTTACATAATTTCTGGTTTCCTTAAAAGGCGGAATTCCATTGTATTTTGCGACATTGCCCATGCCTGCATTATAAGCAGCCAGCGCTTTTTTTACATCACCTTTGTATTTTACCAGTAATTGTTTTAAATATTTTGCACCGGCTTCGGCGTTTTTTTGAGGATTGTAATATTCATTGCTCTTCAACCCCAGCCAGCGTGCGGTAGAGGGCATTAGCTGAGCCAGCCCGACTGCGCCTGCATAAGAACGCGCATTCGGATTAAAGCGGGATTCCTGACAAATTAGCTGTGTGAAGATTTTTCTGTCAAGATTATGTTTTGCACAGGCGTTTGTGATTGTATCCAGAATCGCAACATCAGACATGCGCGATTTTTTGGTTTTATTTTTTCTAATAATCTTTAAAATGTCCTCATCAGAATATTTCTCAGGGAAATCCGGATCAACATTGAGTTTTTTCTCAAGAGCAGGTTTTTGCCCGACAACATTTTTTAACTCAGAAAAACTGACCTGCCCTTTTTTCATCATATTTTTCATCTCATCATAGCTGGGAATGTTCACACCGGTCAGATCTTTTCCATGGAATTTCACATATCTGCGCATTTTGAAGACATAATCTTCATATTCGGCTTTTGTAACTCTTGAAAACTCATTTTTATCAATTATTCCGTTCAAAGATTTATCCGCAATCAGCGGTGATTCTTTTTCACCATCAAAAAGGCACATAATACCGGTTTCAATGAGTTGTTGTGCCTTATAATTCCTCTGTTCGTTAAATTTAACCACATCAAACGGACGTGTAATGTGTTTTGTTTGTTCGTCATAGCGTGCAAGCTTTTTTGCGCTGAATGAATTAATCTCTGTCATAATAATTATCCCCTATGTTTTAATAAAAACATTTTTAAGAGAAAAATTGACAGTTTTTAGAAAATTTTTGCGTAAGAAAGAAAATAATCGCTAATTACATTGAAAATAATCGGCATAATCCAAACCATTATTGCCGCACCAAGAACGGGTTTGAACAAAAAGCTCAACTGAAAAACGTTAACCTGCGGGGCTGTTTTGGAAATTATACCCAGAATCAAATCCTGCCCCAGCGTCGCAAGCAGGATGGGCGAAGCTATTTGCAGCCCGACAAAAAGCACATTCGAAGTCAATTTTATTAAATAATCAAAATTAACAAGCTGATCAAGCGGAATCGCATAAGCGTAAACCGGAAAAATTTCAAAACTCCGCATTAATGCGCTCAAAAGCCAATAAACCCCGCCTACATGGATAAAAATTATCATCGCAAGCACAGTAAAAAAGTTCCCGACAATCGAAACCTGCGCAGAAGTCGTCGGATCAAGCACCATTGCCGATGAAAGCCCCATTTGCATGTTAATCATGTCACCCGCAGCCGCAATCGCCTGTGTAATACACTGTGCAACAAATCCGAGCATTGCCCCGCAAACAAAATTGAGCAAAATCCCCAAAAACAGCGAAGAATTTGTCGGAGCCGCCGAGGGCTTCATTGTCATAGTGATAACAACCGTCAAAATCAATATAAATGACAGTTTCACCATACCTGCAATTTCTTTTCTGTTAAAAACAGGCGCAAATCTGATAAATCCGGCAAGACGCGCAAAAATGAAGATTCCTGCGCCGATAGCGTTGTTAATCTCCGGAAAATATTTAGGAAACTCCTGTAAAATTGCGTCTATCATTTGATTTTAGCTCCCGGGAGGCACATCGACCTCGAACACCTCGTTGCTTACCACGGGATTTGCCTCGACATTTACGTTCACAGTGTATTTTTTGCCTTCGGCGGTTGTAATCAGCAAATCCGACTTCCCTGTGGAGAAAGTTTTAATAACAATATGATGAGAAACATTAAACAAATCCGACGCAAGCTGAACGTTCATGACTTTCGGCTCGGTCACAACCATTTGAGTCGGCCGCTCATCAATAAAAAGCATGTACGCTTCTTTCTTTTTAAGCGTAAGGCTGCAATCCTGAAACGCAGAAGCCGCCAGAGGGAAAAATAGTGCCAGTGTTAAAATCAAAAGTTTTTTCATAGTCATCACCTGCTTAAAATTTTGTTAGTTTCAATCAAGTTGGGAGAGGGATTGGGCATTCTGTTTGAGGGGTAGTGTTTGATTTTGTCGTTGTGGTCAATAAACGGGATTTTGCCCGGATGGCGCATTATATCGCCGATTTCCTGTTTATTAAAGCGCGTATCTTTCATTTCGCCGGCAAAAGGCGAGGTATAGCGATGGTAATTAGCCGGCAAAACATAATTCTCGCTAGCCGGAATCTGGTTAAACGCAAGCGAAAAGCCTTCTTGCACAAGATTTGTTAGAAGTTTTACATATCCTACACCAAGAATCATCAAAACAAGAAAAACGCCGAGGATTTTTGGTGCAGCAGCGATTGTCTGTTCCTGAACCTGCGTCACAGCCTGCAAAATACCGACAACAAGCCCGATTCCCGCAGCAACAAGCACGCATGGCATAGAAATCATCAGCATTGTTACAAAGCCTTTGCCCATATATTCCAATAAAATTTCCATCTTCGTTGTTTTCCTTTTTTATTAATTAAAACTTGTTACGAGCCCGTGCACAATCATTGACCACCCGTCAACCGCGATAAAAATCAGCAATTTAAACGGCAAAGAGATGATTGTCGGCGACAGCATGAACATACCTAACGCCAGAAGCACGTTCGCCACGACCAAATCGAGTACAATGAACGGTACAAAGATTACAAACCCGATTTCGAACGCGGTTTTCAGCTCGCTCACGATATATGCCGGCGCAACCTGCCATATAGTTATATCATCAGGCGTATTTGGCTTTGGTGCGCCCGACATTTCTATAAAAAACGTCAAATCCTGCTGGCGCGTTTGTTTCATCATGAATTCCTTGAGCGGTTTTGAGCCCTCAACCATTGCCATCGCAATATCACCGTTTTTTGTATAAACCGGCTCGCCCATTGCCCACATTTTTTGAAAAACAGGGTTCATTGTATAAATTGTCAAAATCATTGACAGCCCGACCAGAACAATCGCCGGAGGAACCTGCTGTGTGCCGAGAGCCGTTTTCAGCATTGAAAATACAATCGTATATCGCAAAAAGCTTGTCATGCAGGTGAACATCAACGGTAATGCCGAAAAAATGGTCATTACCAGAAGCATCTGCAAAACCGGATTCATATCTTTTAATAAACTTTCCATATTTATATCCCTTTTTCTCCCCGAAAAAGTTTATTTTGCTGCTTTTTGGGGAATATCGTTAAGTTTTTTCATCATTTCTCTCAAAACCGGCTTTTTTCCGCCGTTTAATGAAGCCATTACCTCAGAATAATCAATTGTTTTTATCGACTTTGCAGGAGCCTGCGCCGCTGGTTCAATTGATTCATTTTCGTTGAGTTTTGCAAGAAAAGAAGTTCTTTCCGCGTCAGCTGCAATCAGGAATTTCTCCTCACCGGCTTTTACCACGTAAAGAGTTTTTCTCTGTGACAGATTCAGTGCGTTTTCAACGGAAAGTCCGTTGTCCTTTCGGGTGCATTTAGGATTTACCATTGTTTTTTTGAAAACAAACATGCAAAGCCCTATCATCCCGACCATTGCCAGTGCATATACCAGAAAATGTACTAAATATGCGCTCATTTTTACTTCCTTTGCTTAAATATCTTCTTCATCTACGTCAAAATCGCTGTAATCGAAGTCTTCTTCGTTGAATTCTTCATCACCCTGCGCCGGAGGAGGCTGGATTTCTGTTTGAGGAGCATTGTCCTGCTCAATTTGTAGCTGGTCAGGCGACTCCTGTGCGATTTGGGCGTTATTTGAGGCGGTGTCTTTTTCTTCGGTGAAGATTTCGTTCACCCGCACCCCGTACCTATCATTTATAATGACCAATTCGCCCGAGGCAATAATTTTATCCTCGACTTTGAGGTCAATTTTGTTGTCATAAACAGAACCAATATCCACAACCAGTCCTTCTGAAATCTGTTTCAGCTCGCCGAGTGAAAGTTTGACTTTTTCAAACTCAGCGCCCATTTCGACCTGAATCGTATCCCACATATTATAAATATCATTCATTGATTTGCCTCCGTTTTCTTCTTCAACATCCATATCCTCTTTCAGTGACGCATCAGGTATCACATTAAAAGGAATTTTCCGGTTGTTGAGCCTCAATGTCATTTCTCCCGCCTTGCTGTGGTCGAGAAGAACAACATCGCCTGATTCAAGCTGTTTTAAATCGTTAAGTTTTATCCTTGTTGTGCCCACCTCAATATCAACTTCGCCATAGCTTGTTTGAAAATCCTCTAAAGTAAATGCCGGTTCCGTTCTCGGGGGAAGAATTTCGGGGGTAATTGCCATTGTCGGAACCGAAATGATTAATTTTCCATAGGATTTTTTATCGCTGCGCAAAAAGTAGGTGAGATTGCACTCATCGTATGTATAAATGTTTTTAGGGAGCTGAGAACCTTTCAAAAACAGGTGCTCAAGGTTGTTATAGAGGAAATTGTTGAACTCTGTCAAAACACGCGCCTCAAGCTCGGTAATTTTTTCAATATTAAAGGGTTTGTTGCTCATGCCAAGAGTTTCATCCAGCAGAACTTTCACAATCTGCTTTGAAAGCCTCAAAACCACCGAAACTTCCTTATTCAGGCGCACCTGGGTAACAAAATACTCGTCGGAAGCAGCGAGGATATTAATATTTTCGCTTACAGAAACAAGGCGGCAATAAAGACAGTTGTTCCAAAAATCAGATGCCGCTGCACGGGTTAATTCCGAAAAATTCCCATCCAGCCACGCAAAAGTACGGTTCAAGTCTTTTGAAAATTCCGATATTTCTTCTGTTTCTTCAAAATTTGCGCTACGCAATGTTTTGATTCCCCAATTTGCAATTTCCCCGATATTAATATTACCTTCCCGGGTCAATTTCAACATCATATATTCACAGTATTTTATATAATTGGAATTTTAAGAAAGTAAAGAATGTTCGGAGGGGTAGATTTTTGAAAGATTAGTCGTGAGCAGCATTAATCACAAATTCAGAACCAGAACGGGCTTCGCCGCTTTTAAGGTTCTGAATTTGTAATTAATGTTGCTCACTTTGGGTGGTTTTAGAATTTTTTAAAGTTACCTTTTAAAAAAAACAGTAAAAAGTATGTAATATTTATTTTTCGACGCCTATGAGCGCCAGCGAATCGAGCTAGAAAAATGAATATTGCATACTTTTTACGCCCATGCAAGTCGTTTTTTAATATTACCCCACAATGCAAGTTCTTGGAATGAATTTTTGAAACCTCAAAAGCTGCGAAGCCCATTCTGGTTTTAAAAATTTATTCTAAGAACTTGCCGCCATCGCATTCACGCTAAAATACAATAAAAAAGCCCGCAAACTAAAATTGCGGATCTAATCTAGTGTCGCCTTAGTCGATTCGCCTACGCGAATCGCCCAAGGCTCACCTTTTCTAATCGTCACTCAAAAAATTCGTTCACGTCACTTCGTTCCTTATCACGAATTTTTCTCGGACAGCTTCAAACAAGCATTATTTTTCAATATAATCCCTTGCACATTCAAACATCGCCGTCATCAAAGCTCCGTTTGCCTGCAAATTCATTCCTGCCGACTGGAAAAGTTGTTTTACACGATTTTCCCAGAACGGATAGATTTCCTCTTTACTTATGTCCAAAATCTGCGCCATAAGCGACAGTTCTTTCCAATCCAGCGGAATAGGCTTTGCGCCGCGCAAAATATCGACTATTTCTACACGTTTTTTGCGCGGAAAACTTTTTAAAAGCTGAACAGTTGTTATGCCTTTTTCGTTTTGTTTGTCACGCAGGAATTCGACCGCCTCATCAATCATAATCGGCTCTTGAGGGATTTTATATTCAACGAATTCCTCCGGAAGAATATCCATTACCGTCGCGATTCGCTCCAGAGTAAGGCTTCTTGTTGAAAACGGGATGGCATTATCAATTAAATTATAGACATAAGACAGAGTTACACCTATCATCTCGGCAAAATCTTTCTTGTGCAAATGATTAGACTCTAAAAAGTGCGCAACCTTTTCGCTGCTTTTCAGGTTTACTATCGATTTACTTTTGGTTGACATAGCTCGCCTCCATCTCTAATATATATATAGATAAACCGTATTTTTCTTTTTTTTATTGCATAGTCGAGGATAACGCTCGGGGCAATCTTATAAATTGAAGAATACGAACGGAGTAAAAAATGAAACTAATCGCAGGTCTGGGAAATCCGGACGATAAATACAAATTTACCCGCCACAACGCCGGTTTTATGGTGCTTGATTACCTTGCATTGCAGTGGGGATTCGATTTTAACTTCGAATCAAAGTTCAACGCACAAATCGCAAAAACAAATCACTGCGGCGAGTCAATTGTGCTCGTAAAGCCTTTCACCTACATGAATCTTTCGGGCAACGCAATCCAGCCTATCATGAATTTCTACAAAATCCCGCCGGAAGACATAATCATCGTTTATGATGATTTGGATTTGCATCTCGGGCAGATGAGATTCAGGGCAAAAGGCTCCGCAGGCGGGCACAACGGCATAAAATCCATAATAAATTCGCTCGGTGGAAACCAGAAATTTGACAGATTAAAAATCGGAATCGGTCCTCAGCCGCCCATCCCGTCTGAAGCCTTCGTTTTGCAAAATTTCAGCACCGAGCAGCTCGCAGAGTTGAAAAATGTTCTGAAAACCTCAAAAGAAGCGATAGAATGCTGGCTCGAAAACGGTTTGTACGCCGCGCAGAACAAATTTAACTAAATTGGCAAATTTTCAACAAAAAAGGAGATATTAAAAAATATCTCCTTTTTGTTTCGCTATAAACAAAATTATTAGAAGTTCAAACCAGCTTCACGGGCCGCATCAGCAAGAGCTGAAATTCTGCCGTGATAGAGGAATCCGCCTCTGTCGAAAACGCATTCTTCAACGCCTGCTTTGAGCGCTTTTTTAGCGATTGCTTCGCCGACAACTTTAGCAGCTTCAATATTTCCGCCGTGAGCGAGCTTTTCTCTCAAATCTTTGTCATTTGAAGAAGCAGAACAGATTGTAACACCTTTTACATCATCAATAAGCTGTGCATAGATGTGTTTTGTGCTTCTGTAAACAGCCAATCTCGGGCAGCTTGCGTCACCTGAAATTTTAAGTCTTACACGCTGGTGTCTTTTTCTGGTTTGTTCTTTTCTGTTTTTTGTTCCAATCATTTTTCTTTCCTTTCACCCAAACCTTCTTTTTGTGGCCGTTGATTTTATTCAATTTGCCTGAAAGGGTTCTTGCGGGCTGTTTTATGTAATAAATAATGAGTAGCTTTTGATAAATCTTGCTTCCTCGCGTTAAACGGCGTTACAGCTTCCGCCTACGCGTAAGCTTTCAGCCTCTGCTCGGTCGCGCTACTTTTTACCAGTTTTGCCGGCTTTACGTCTTACGTATTCGCCTTCGTATCTGACGCCTTTTCCTTTGTAAACTTCAGGAGGACGTTTGCTTCTGATAGCAGCAGCAACATCGCCTACCAGCTGTTTGTTAGCGCCGGATACAGTAATTTTTGTGTTTGCTTCAACTGCAATTTTGATACCTGCAGGAGGTTCAATTTTTACAGGGTGAGAATAACCCAATGCAAGGTTCAACACGGTGCCTTCCATATTAGCACGGTAGCCGACGCCCTGGATTTCGAGTTTCTTTTCAAAACCTGTTTTTACACCCTGAATTGCGTTGTTAAGAAGAGTTCTTGACAAGCCCCAGAGTGAGCGTGATTTTCTATCGTCGTTGTGAATAGAAACGATAAGCTCTTTGCCTTCGAGTTTCAAGGCAACTTCAGGACGAACTTCCACTGTTTCGGTACCCAGAGGGCCTTTTGCAGTGACAACCTGTCCTTCAATTTTTACTTCTACACCATCAGGAATCTGAATCGGTGCTTTTCCTATACGTGACATTCTTTTATCTCCATTATAATTTTTATCTTTTATATCTTATGTAATCTGGTGTCGCTGACATCGGCTCACCTGCGTGAGCCGCCTTACAGCTCACTTTTTCAATGCCCGTTCGCAGCTTCGCTGCTCAGGGTTTACCATACGTAGCAAATAATTTCGCCGCCGATGTTTTCTTTTTTAGCTTTTCTGTCAGTCATAAGACCTTTGCTTGTAGAGATGATTGCGATACCGAGTCCGCCGAATACCTGCGGGAGGTTTTTGGATTTGCAATAAACTCTCAAACCTGTTTTTGAAATTCTTTTCAGGTTTGTGATGACAGGTTTGTTTCTTTCATCATATTTCAATGTGATAACGAGAACTTTGAATTTTCCTGATTCTTTTTCTTCGTAATTAGAAATATAACCTTCTTCTTTTAAAACTTTTGCGAGTTCTAGTTTCAGTTTTGATGAGGGCATCTCAACTGTTTCATGAGAAACGATGTTTGCGTTTCTGATTCTTGTCAGCATATCTGCTATAGGATCTGTGTACATTATTTTTTCCTTCTTTTTTCGAGATACCCCTGAAACGACCCGCCAAATTCAGCAATCGCCCCATCTTCGGGCATCCCCTACTACTTACTAAAATATTTCTAGCAGTATAGTAAAGAAAGTCTGATTACCAGCTTGCTTTGACTACACCGGGCAGAAGACCTTTGTGAGCCATTTCTCTCAGGTGGATTCTGCAAAGACCGAAATCTCTGTGGAAGCCGTGAGGTCTGCCGCAGATAGAACATCTGTTGTGCAGTTTAACTTTTGACATTTTGCCTGCTGCAACGAGTTCTTCTCTTCTTTTTTCTTTAGCTATCATTGACTTTTTAGCCACGTTATTTCTCCTTTTTGTGTTATTTCGCCCTATCAGGCAATAAATACGCCTTTAAGCGCGTTAATTATTGTTGGGATTTCTTTTTAAAGGGCATTCCCAATTCAGCGAGGAGCGCTTTTGCTTCTTCATCTGTTTTTGCTGTTGTAATGATGGAAATGTTCATACCTTTTACGATATCAACTTCATCATAAGAAATTTCAGGGAACAAAGATTGTTCTTTCAGCCCTAATGTATAGTTTCCGCGTCCGTCAAAACTTTTATCGGAAATACCTCTAAAGTCACGGATTCTGGGGAGAACTACGCAAATCAATTTCTGCAAAAAGTCATACATTCTTTCGCCGCGAAGAGTAACCATAGCGCCAACCGGCATTCCTTCTCTCAATTTGAAAGATGCGATTGATTTTTTAGCTTTGGTAACGAGCGCTTTTTGACCTGCGATTTTTGTAAGCTGTGCTACGATTGTTTCTGCCAGTTTTGAGTTGTGGCAAGCTTCACCAACACCCATGTTGATAACGATTTTGTTCAGTTTCGGAATCTGGTGAACGTTTTCATAGCCAAACTGAGATTTTAAAGCCTCTTTGACTTCTTCTTCATATCTAACTTTTAAGTCTTTTGTTACTGTCATTTTTCTTTCCCTTTGTAGAATGCAGTTTCGCTATTTTAATAACAAACTGCCCATACTATTTAATTATACATCAATTTGTTCGCCGCATTTAACACAAACACGGACTTTTTTACCTTCAACCTCAGTATGTTTAACTCTGGTTGCTTTTTCGCAGCTGGTGCAGTAAACCATAACTTTTGATGAATCCATGGGAGCTTCGATTTGGGTCAAACCGCCCTGAACACCAGCCATCGGGTTTGCTTTAACAGCTTTGGTAATCATATTTGCGCCTTCAACAACAACTTTGTTTTCAGAAGCAATTATGGTTTTTACGTTTCCGACTTTGCCTTTGTCTTTTCCGGAGGTGATGATTACTCTGTCGCCGGTTTTGACATGCAAATCGTGTTTTTCAACTGTTTTTTTGCTATTTCTCATTGTATTTTTCCTTAATGGTTGTTTATTCTTCCGTCATTCAATCTTCGTAAGTCCAAATGACCTTGCGACCCTGAAACGAGTTCAGGATGACAATAATTAGATAACCTCTGGAGCCAAAGAGATAATCTTCATGAAGTTTTTATCTCTTAACTCTCTTGCAACCGGCCCGAAAACACGTGTTCCGCGGGGGTTGCCGTCTTTGTTAATAATAACAGCTGCATTTTCATCAAATCTGATTACGGAGCCGTCTGCACGTTTGATGTCAGCTTTTGTTCTGACCACAACCGCTTTAACAACTTCAGATTTTTTAACAGCCATATTAGGTGTAGCATCTTTAACAGTAGCTACAATTACGTCGCCGACATGAGCAAATTTTTTGTTTGAGCTGCCCATAACACGGATGCAAAGAAGCTCCTTTGCGCCTGTGTTGTCAGCTACGACTAATCTTGTTTCCTGTTGTATCATTGTTATTTATCCTTATTCTTAGCTTTTAGGAATTTTCCGCCTGTGTATATTTAGCTCCGTTCTCAACGGCGGACTGGAACGGTTTCGCCCTGCGGGCTTTGAGTGTTCAGCCCCTGTGGACTTCATGAACCGGAACTAGTGAGCTTTTTCTACAATTTCAGCAACTGTCCAACGTTTGTCACCTGACAAAGGTCTTGATTCCACGATTCTTACAACATCACCTTCACCGCAAGAATTTTCAGCATCATGTGCTTTATAATTCTTATGAGTTTCGATGATTTTGTGGTATTTGGGGTGTTTGTTATATTCAGCAACTTTTACAACTGCTGTTTTATCCATTTTGTTGCTTACTACAACGCCTTGTTTTTCTTTCTTCGGCATCTTATTTTACCTCTGACTTTTCTTTAATAACTGTCTTAGCCTGAGCTATAACGGTTTTTAATTTACCGATTTGAGCAGTATTTTCGAGTTTTTGCAATGCTTTTTGCATTCTCAAATCCAAAAGCTGCTTTTTCGAGTCTTTAATAAGCTCGTTAAGCTCATCTATAGATTTTTCTCTTATTTCTTGTAACTTCATTTTTTTATCCTTATTGTTTTTTAATTGTTTCCCCCGCCCTTGGGAGAGGGTGGCACAAAAGTGCCGGGTGAGGGGTCAACCCACTGCGGACTATGCCTCAGCCTGGGCTGCCTTTTCAATTATTTTAACTTTAATCGGAAGTTTTTGAGCTGCTGACTGCAATGCATTGATTGCCGTTTCTCTAACCGGAAATTCCATTTCAAAGAGAACTCTGTTCGGTTTAACAACAGCTACCCAGTATTCCGGAGAGCCTTTTCCCTTACCCATACGAGTTTCAGCAGGTTTTGCTGTGATGGGTTTGTCCGGGAAGATTTTAATCCAAACATTACCGCCTCTTTTGATGTTACGGGTCATCGCACGTCTTGCGGCTTCTATTTGTCTTGAGGTAATCCATGCGGGTTCAAGTGCAATCAAGCCGTATGAGCCGAATTCGAGCTTCGTACCGCGAGTTTCATGACCTTTACGGTTACCTTTCATTTTCTTACGATATTTTGTCTTTTTGGGCATTAACATTTTTATGTCGCTCCTAATTATTTCTTTCTAATCTTATTCAGCTTCAACGGCTCTTTTTCTTCTTCTGCCGCCGATTGCCTTTTCTTCACCGTTTCCGGCTTTTTTCATTTTTACGTTCTGGTCAGCTTTTTCGCCGGGCATAAGGTTGCCTTTGAAAATCCAAACCTTAACGCCGATTTTACCCATGATTGTGTCTGCTTCGGCAAAACCGTAATCTACATCAGCGCGAAGTGTTTGAAGAGGAATTCTTCCTTCTTTAACCCATTCGCTTCTAGCAATTTCAGCACCGCCCAAACGTCCTGATACCATGATTTTGATACCCTGAACGCCGGCTCTCATTGTGCGCTGGATTGCCTGTTTCATTGCACGTCTGAAAGCGATACGTTTTTCAAGCTGCAATGCAATTGATTCTGAAACGAGCTGGGCATCAGCGTCGATTCTTGCTACTTCAACTACATCAATTGTGACGTTTTTCTTGATTAATTTAGCAACATCAGCTCTCAGTTCTTCAATACCCTGACCGCCTCTGCCGACAACGATGCCGGGTTTAGCAGTTACAACGGTGATGATTACGTTCTGTGCTTTTCTTGCGATATTAATTCTTGAAACGCCTGCTGCGTACAATCTTTTCTTTATATATTTTCTGATTTTTGCATCTTCTGCAATAAATTCGGGATAATCAGCCTTTTTAGCGTACCAAGTACTGTCCCAAGGTTGAATTATACCTACTCTGAATCCTTTTGGATGTGTCTTTTGTCCCAAGGTCAGCCTCCTTAATTATCTTTACTTGCTAATTTAACTGTTAAGTGAGAAGTTCTTTTGAGTCTTCTGTATATTCTGCCTTGAGCTCTCGGTTTACCTCTCTTGTATGTTGCGCTTTCGTCAGCAAAGATTTCGGAAACTTTCAAAGATTCAGGTTTTCCGCCGAATTTTTCATTAGCATTGGCGATTGCATCTTTCAAGTTCTTTTCGACAACTCTTGCTGCGAAATAGGGCATGAATTTTAATATTTTTATTGCATCAGTGACAGATTTGCCTCTCACTTCGTTAATTACGCGGCGTAATTTGCGAGCGGGCATTTTGATATCTGTTTGTTTAGCCGTTGATTCTTGCATAATTTACTTCCTTTTCGCCGTTTTATCCTGGCCAGCATGGCCTCTAAATAATCTTGTAGGTGCAAATTCACCTAATTTATGTCCAACCATTTGTTCTGTAACATAAACCGGTACGTGGCTTTTGCCGTTGTGAACAGCGATTGTGTGACCGAGCATGTCGGGTACAATCATTGATGCTCTTGACCAAGTTTTTATTACTTTTTTCTCTCCAGCTTCGTTCATTTTAGCGATTTTCTTCTGAAGTGATTCTTGTACAAATGGACCTTTTTTTAGCGAACGAGCCATTCATTATCTCCTTACTTATTACGTTTTCTTCCTCTGACGATGTATTTGTCAGAATGTTTGTTGTTCTTTCTGGTCTTGTAACCCAGAGCCGGTTTGCCCCAAGGTGTTTTCGGGTGTCCGCCGGGACCTGTTTTACCTTCACCACCACCGTGCGGGTGATCGCAGGGGTTCATTGTAACACCGCGGACTGTCGGTCTGATGCCCATGTAACGGGTACGTCCGGCTTTACCGATTTTCATGTTTTTGAACTCTGCATTGCCGAGAACGCCAATAGTTGCGAGGCATTCTTTTCTAATCATTCTCATTTCAGAGCTGGGCAGCTTGATAGTTACGTAGTTGCCTTCTTTAGCCATAAGCTGGGCACCTGCGCCTGCTGTTCTGACGAGTTTTGCGCCGCGTCCGGGAATCATTTCGACATTGTGAACCATAGTACCCAACGGAATCAATTCCAGAGGAACTGCGTTGCCTGTATTAATTTCAGCTTCGGGACCGGAAACGATAACATCGCCAACATTCAGGTTTTGAGGTGTAAGGATGTATCTTTTTTCGCCGTCAGCGTAGAATACCAACGAAATTCTAACGTTTCTGTTAGGATCGTATTCGATTGTTTTAACTGTTGCAGGTACGCCGAATTTTTCGCGTTTGAAATCGATTACACGGTAAGCTTTTTTTACGCCGCCGCCTTTATGACGACAAGTGATTCTACCTGTGTTGTTTCTGCCTGCTGTTTTTCTTATAGGTTTCAACAAGGACTTTTCAGGGGTGCTTGTAGTGATTTCAGCGAAATCGCTTTTTGTCATCCCTCTTTGTCCGGGTGAAGTTGGATTTATTTTTTTAATACCCATTTTTTTGCTCCTGTTTCTTTGGGATTAGCATAGCCATCGGCTTCCAGCCACCGCTATGCGCCTATCAATTCATTCAGAGGTTCGCCCTCAATGGTAACAATTGCTTTTTTACCGGATTGGGTTCTGCCTGCTGTGTAGCCGACTCTTTTTGCGTGAGAAGGCATATATACTGTGCGGACCGCTTTTACTTTGCGTCCGGGGAAAGCCAGTTCAACTGCCTGCGCAATTTCAACTTTTGTTGCGTCTTTAACAACTTCAAAAGTGTACTGCTGCATTGTTGTAGCTTCCATTGATTTTTCCGTGATTATCGGTCTTTTGATGATATCGTATAATCTTTCGGTGTTGTTTTTCATCTTGCTCATTATTTGGATAACCTCTCAGTTATATCTTTAATCGCAGCTTCGGTAATAATTACGTTATCTGCCTCAAGTAAGTCTTTTACGTTCAAGTTTGAAGGAAGAATGATTCTTACATTCGGTAAGTTTCTTGCAGAAAGCTCAAGGTAAGCGTTTTCAGCTGCTTTTGTGTCTGCAATGATAAGAATTTTTCCTTCAACTTTAAGAGCTTTCAGAGATTCGACCATCAATTTTGTTTTAGGCTCATTGATTTCTGAAAAATCTTTTACGAGAACTGTGTTTTCAATTCTTGCTGATAAAGCTGATTTAAGAGCAAGTCTTCTTGCTTTTTGCGGGATAGAGAAGCTATAATCTCTGGTTTTAGGCCCAAAGATAACGCCGCCGCCTGCAAACAAAGGTGAACGGAGAGAACCGGCTCTTGCGCGGCCTGTTCCTTTTTGTTTCCAGGGTTTTCTTCCGCCGCCTGAAACTTCAGCTCTTGTTTTAGCATTTGCAACACCGCATCTGCCGTTGTTCAACTGACGGCGTAAAGCGAGGTGCATAACGTGCAGGTTGGGTTCAACGCCGAAAACTTTTTCGTCGAGCGACATTTGACCGACTGCACTTCCTTTTGTATTTAATATTGATACTTCTTTTGTCATTTTTTTAACCTCAATTGTTTTCTATGAGTTATTTCTGCTAGTTCCACTTAGTGATGGAAGGAACAACTGTAACCATTCTTCCTTCAGAGCCCGGTACTGAGCCTTTGACTAAAAGAAGATTGTTTTCGCTGTCAACTTTAACTACTGACAATTTTTTAATAGTAACTTTTTCGTTACCCATGTTGCCCGCCATGTGTTTTCCTTTGATTACGCGGCCGGGGGTAGTACCAGCACCGATAGAACCGGGTTCTCTGTGGTTTTTAGAACCGTGTCCCATGGGGCCTCTGCCAAAGTTCCATCTTTTGACGGTACCCTGGAAACCTTTACCGATTGACTGTCCTGTAACATCAACTTTTGCAGTTTCTGCCAGTACAGACAAATCAATAGTTTGTCCTACTTTATATTCAGCGGAATTTTCAATTCTGAATTCCTGTAAATGTCTGAAGTTATCAAGTCCGTTTTTCTTGAAGTGACCGATTTGAGCTTTTGTAAGGTGTTTTTCCTTAGCGGGTTCAAAACCGACCTGAATTGCATTGTATCCGTCAGATTCAACAGTTTTAACCTGTGTAACTGTCAGCGGATCAACCTTGATAACGGTAACAGGAATAGCAAGCCCTTGTTCATTGAACACTTGCGTCATTCCGAGTTTTTTTCCTATTACTCCCAATCTGTTATTGGAAGATTTTCCATTAGTGGTCATATCTTGCCTTTCTCCTTGTGAGCGCTACCTTGTGTACTTCTTTTCGAGTTTTTTATAACTCCGGAGCCTAATTGACCCCTTGTAGATCACATTCAATCGCTATTTAATTGTAATGTGTATTTATTAACTATTCCGCCTGTCAAATCAAAGATTTGTTTGCTCCGTTAACATTCGTTAACTCCGCAACGGCGGCCTGGAACGGTTACACCCTCAGCGTTTCGCCTGTGCGAACCGCCATGGGCTTCACACACCTATAGTTTGACTTCAATATCTACGCCAGCCGGCAAATCCATTCTGCTGAGTTCTTCAGTAGTTTGTTGTGTAGGATCGTAGATGTCGATGATTCTTTTGTGAGTGCGCATTTCAAAATGCTCTCTTGATTTTTTGTCAACGTGAGGTGATCTTAAAACGCAGTATAATCTTCTTTTTGTCGGAAGCGGGATAGGCCCTGCAACCTTAGCATCAGTTCTTTTTGCCGTTTCGACAATTTTTTCGGCTGAAACGTCAATAAGTTTATGATCATATGCCTTTAAGCAAACTCTGATTCTTTGTCTTTTTTGACCTTGAGCGTTACTCATTTTTTGTCTTCCTTTGCTTTTAAATTCTCTTTCGGGTTTTTAAATTCTTGACTTAACGACCCGTTAATTTATGGCTTCTAGCGGTGTTTTCCGGAGTTTTTCAGTTTATTAAATCTGCCATACCCGGAGGGCCTTTTTCTCATACTGACCCCACCAGACTAGTGTATTATCTACCTTATATTAAACATATTCCCTCGTCAACAGTATGATTTCAGATTTGTATCAAAATCTTAATATTTTATATTGGGCATAAGCATGCGTGAGGGGGGTGTTGGTTATTTATTTTTGCCAATTGCCCACCTCAACCCGAAATTCAGCAAAGCGCCGCGGCGCCCGCCATTATAAATCATAACCTGCGCATAAACCGTGAAGTTTTCAGACCAGCGTTTTTGAACGCCTGCGCCGTAAAGCACATAAGGATCAATACTCAACGACGGAAGCCAAACATCATTAGCTTTCACGCGGGTTTGGTCAATAAGATTCCATGCCATTGTAAAAGACAAATACGGCTGCCAGCCTGATTTTGTATTTCCGATTAATTTCACGCCTGGGGCGACCTGAATAGCGTTCAATGGGTCGGAATTTATCTTTAATCCTGCAGCATTTCTAAAATCAAACGTATTTACGAACGTATAACTCAAAAGTACTGATGGCTGGACAATAAATTTGCCCTCAAAAAATTCCATGTTATAACCGGTTTTATTTGCGATTCCGGCGGTCAACATATTGTAATTTTCAGCGCCGTACATTGTTCTTGCGTCGCCAGAAGAGGCTCCGGCGTTTATTGTTGTGGCGTTAAAGAAATTATTTTTGTAAAATGTTGCAGTTGCACCGATTGTACCGCCATTTTGCCAGGAATCAATTCCGGAATAGCGCTGCGACGCGCCATTGTAGCCGATATAAGTCGTAATGACGCTTTGCCAGCCGTTTTTCAACGATTTTAGCTCTGAATCATGCCCGATTAAGGTTCCGTAGCTGATATTGCTTACTTTTACGCCGCCGCATAAAGGGATTGACTCAAATGACGAATACGGTTTGACCCAGAAGGCTTCGTCATCGTTTTTTGTGAACAGCGGTGAAAAAACGCCCGATGTACGCGCATCATCAACTCCGGAAAGCGCATATTTTTTCCTGTTTTTCATTGCAATACGTTCTTTTTTGGAAAAATTCATATAATAATCCAGATGTTCAAACGCAAGGTTGTACGTATGAAGCTGTGAAACATAAGCTCCTGCCTGCTGCGCGACAGCAGATGTTAACACAGCCGGGTTATAGCTTTGCAGGAAGTTGAAGTTCCCGTTTGCGCTGTTATAAGCAATATCGTATATATAAACCGGCGTATAATGCCTCGGGGCGCCGGAATAAACAACATTTTCGCTAAATTCCGAATCAGCAAACCGAATACTGAGGGAGCCTTGCTTGCTATTGCCCTGAATATTGAGGTTTTGGATATTTATCGTGCCGTTGTGGCTTCCGTAATTATCAGCGACAATATGCCCCATAGTTCCATCTGCAAGGTTTACGCCGACTGTGGCGATATTTATTACACCGTCGTTTGAAAAAGACTCAAAATTGATAGTCTGACCGCCGAAATTCTGGATATTCAGCACGCCGGAAACCAAATCGAGGGATTTTGACTGCGCAAAATTCGCTGCGTTGCTCAAAAATACATTTGTATCTTCGATTTGGATATTTGCGTTGATAATGTCGTTGTTTAGCACAATTTTTGAGGATTTATCGCCGGTGAGGGTGAGATTGTAGGCATAATCGCGATTTACAGTGGAGCCAGAAGTTGTGCCGCCGTCGATTTGGTCGTTGAACGTGATTATGCCGTTATTTGTGGCGTTTAGGGTTATTGTGGGGGAAGAATTTTCGCTGGTGACGACGAAGATGGCGTTTGGGATTGTTCCGCGCACATCTTCGGTATAATTTCCTGAAAATTCTATTAATTTACCATCCGCGACTATATTTATATCACCATGTGTGTAAATAGCACCTCCAAGTGAAAGCTTACTGTCAGAAGTGCTCTTTGCATAATTGCCTATGAACGACCCGGTAACCTTTTCCAATGCGCCACCATTATTAATCGCCCCACCTGCTGCATCGCCTCCGGATAAAGCATAGTTTCCAACAAAATTAGAGTTTAAAACGCCTATTTTTGCACCATTAGCCATGCTTATAGCACCACCATTGGCGGCATTAACGCCTTCTGCGCTATTTCCTATGAAATCACCCCTTATTTCGCCTATTTCAGTATCAATGAAAGTAAATATAGCGCCGCCCGCAGCACTTGCCTTTGCAATAACACTATTTCCAATAAAATTACCGGCAATAACACCAATCTTTGTGTTTCTTTGCAGAAACACAGCACCTCCATACACTGTACTATCAGGGTGAGCAACCTTGTTGCTCACAAAATCACCTATTATCACATCCGGCCTGCGAGATTCAGAAAATGTAACAAACGGATAGGATGAATTATTATTTTCTCTGCCTATAAAATCCCCATCCAAAATACCATCAACAGCAATACTGCTGTCCAATAATCTCGAACCATCAACATAATAAGCAAAATCATGATTTTCAGCACTTCCGTCAACAAGGACGATATTTTCGGACGAAGTGTCGAATTTGTAGTATTTTACATCGGTCGCCGTGTCTTTATGCCCGTATTCGGGGCTCACGTAATCAGCTAAATTTATAGTTTCGGCAGAAAAAGCGGGAAATGCAGAAATAGCAAGAAAAATTAAAACAAAAAGGGCGAAAACCCTTACTCTAACAGCCCCCCCCCCCCATGGACGTAATCACTTGTACGACAAGGGTTTTAAGGGTATTCAAAATATCCGTTTTCATATCCATCACTTATTCAAAACTCCATTTTTAACTTAAAAAATCTACCAAAAACACCTTTTTAAGGTTTATATTTATTTAATTCCCTTTTTTGGCATTTTTAAACAGTTATTCAGATGATATTTACATTTATTTACAAATAAACAAAAAAAAGCCGTCCATTTTGAGGCCGGCTACTAGACTTGGGGAGGAGGTTTGTTAGACCTTTTGTCTAACAATATCTTTATCGGCACATTAGCTGTTTTTCTTTAGAAATATCATCTATTTAGAGGAGATGTTCGTTCAGACACATTTGTAAATTAATGTAACGAAAAGAACAAAAACTGAAATTCGATATTTTTTATATACTTTATATATACGTAAGCAGTAAGTAAGAAAAAGGTTCACCGATATGGCAGTAGCAGCAAACAATGCAATAGACCAAAAACTTGCCAAGATGTATGCCGAAAAGGTCACGGTCAATCTGGACAACCAATCAAAGCTTGACCCCGAAGACTTTTGGAAAGCAATGCAGTTGATTTCGGTAACAAACAAAGCATTTCTAAATTTAACATGATTATCATCAACAGATGAATATATTGGAGATTTTGGAGTTTTTAATTTTTCCCTATTAGTCTAGTTTTGCCTGAGATTTACTCGGGCTTTTTTTTGTTTTTTTTTATATTGGGCGGGAGATTCATGCGTTTTTTTCACGATTGTAGTGGTTGTTTAGGGGCACAGCCCCGTCGGGTATTTTGGTGCATTTTTTGCATGGGGCGGGAGATTTATGCGGTTTTTTTCACGATTG
>URHD01000037.1 GCA_900547585.1 uncultured bacterium
TTTTCGAGATTTTCCTCTTTTGCTTTTTGTTTTTGGAGTTCATCGGGGAGTTTTCTGTCCAGAGTATTGTTCTGGATAGTCTGCATCAACGGGCTGCTCGCAGGGGTCATAATATCCATCGTGTCCGCTGTCGCAATTCCTGTTCCAAGAAATGCGGCTGTTATTAATAAACAAATCTTTTTCATTTTATAAATCCACTGTACTGTATATAAAATATATCGTTTTGGGGCGTGTATTGTCAAGAAAAATCGGTGATTTTCTGTATATGTTTACATTTATTTTGAGATTACAAAAATAGCTTCTTCCGCAAAGAGGTTTTTGTGCCATTTTACGCCAAAATTGTTAATCATTTTTGCTTTATTCATGTAAACTTCTTTTAGAATCTTTATATCGCGTTTTTTGCAGAATTCAAAGAAATCTTTGATTGTTAAAAGGTGGATGTTGGGCGTATTGTACCATTCGAACGGGAGAATGTTGGATTTTGGCATTTTTCCGTTGAAAAACAGGTAAAAACGGACTTTCCAGTAGGCGAAGTTCGGAAAACTGACAACGGCTTTTTTGCCTGCTCTGAGCATTTCTTCGATTACATAATCGGGCTTTTCTGTTGACTGGAGCGTCTGGTTGAGGATTATATAGTCGTATTCGTTGTCAGAAAAGTCTTTTAAGCCCTCGTCTATGTCGCCCTGAATAATGGAAAGGCCTTTTTCAATTGCCTGTATTGCATTTTTCTGGTCGATTTCAATGCCTGTGCCCGTGCAGTTTTTGCGCTCAATCAGCATTTTCAAAAGGGTTCCGTCGCCGCAGCCCAAATCAAGGATTTTTGAGCCGTTTTCGATGAATTTTGTGATTATTTCATAATTCAGGTGCAAACCTTTTGAGTTTTCGTAGTGTTTATCCATTTTTTTCTCCTTTTGAGAGAAAGCTTTTCACGATTTTTGTCTGTGTTTCAAATTCCAGAAGAAATGCGTCATGTCCGCAAGGGGATTCGATTTCGCAGAAAGAAACGTCTTTTCCGGCTTTGATTAGTGCTTTTACGATTTCTTTTGACTGGGTTGTAGGGAAAAGCCAGTCGGAGGTGAATGACATTATGAGGAATTTTGAGTTTGTTTTTCTGAATGCATTCTCAAGTGTGCCGTGTTTTTTGCCGAGGTCGAAGTAATCCACGGCTTTTGTTATGTAAAGGTAGCTGTTTGCATCAAAGCGGTCAACAAATGTTCTTCCCTGGTGTTCGAGGTAGCTTTCGACCTGAAAATCGATGTTAAAGTCAAAATTCGGGGCATCTTTGTCCTGAAAACGCCGTCCGAATTTGCTGTGCATTGCTTCTTCGCAAAGGTAGGTTATGTGTCCGACCATTCTTGCTATTGAGAGTCCTTTTTCTGGCTGGTTTTCTTGTCCGTAGTAGTTGCCGTTGTTAAAATTCGGGTCAGAGAGGATTGCGTTTCTGCCGACTGCATTGAATGCTATGCCCTGCGCGGTCAGACGGGCTGTTGAGGCAATGATTATGGTTGATTCTACGAGGTCAGGCTGGGAGGTTGCCCATTCCAGCGCCTGCATTCCGCCCATTGAGCCGCCTGCAACGATTATTTTCTTTATTCCGAAAGAATCGACCAGTTTTCTTTGAACTTTGACTGTATCTTCAATTGTTATTACAGGAAAGCTTAATCCGTAAGGTTTTCCGGTTTCCGGGTTTATTGAACAGGGGCCTGTTGTGCCGGAGCAGCCTCCGAGCATATTTGAGGCAATTACGAAGTATTTATTTGTGTCAAAAGCCTTGTCCGGCCCGACCATATCGTCCCACCAGCCGCGTTTTTTGTCGTTTTCGTTGTGTTTTCCGGCTGCGTGAGCGTCACCTGTAAGTGCGTGGAGCAGGAGGATTGCGTTATCTTTATTTTCGTTAAGTGTTCCGTAAGTTTCGTAGGCAACATCAATCGGGCCGAATTCGATTCCTGATTCAAGCTGTATTTTTTCTTCAATATGGAAGTTTTTTGTCTCAACTATTCCGACAGAACCCATTGAAAACTCCTGTAATTCTTATAGGACGCTTAATTGTACGCTAAGGTTGTTGATTTTTGCGAGGGTGAAGAGGAAATTGTCGTTGCTTACGTCCTGAAGTGACTGCGGGATGAAGATTTCTTTGTATTTTTGGATTGCGTAGCGGTCTGTCATTCCGGCAATGTAGTCGCAGACGGTGCGGTGGATTTCTTCTTCGTTCTGGTTCGGGTAAGTTTTTCGCAAAAGTTCTTCGTAGTGTTCAAAAAGCCCTTTGATTATGCCTTTGACCTTGCATTCTTCTTTTTTTGCAAGAGAATTTGTATAAACATTTTTGAACATCCAGGTTCTCAGCTTGTTTATGTAGTAAAAGCTTTCTTCGGACATTGTGATTTTGTCTTTTCCCCAGCTGTTTTGGACGATATCTACAACCATTTTTGTTATACGTTCGCTTCTGTCGAGAGAGAAATATTTTATGCAGTCTTGCGGGAGGTCTTCTTCTTTTATTATGCCGGCTCGCATTGCGTCGTCAATATCGTGGTTAATATATGCGATTTTGTCGGAAAGTTTTACGATTTTGCCTTCCAGAGTGTAGGCTTTGCTTTCTTTTTTTAAGGAGCCGGAGTGGTTCAGGATTCCGTCGATGGTTTCCTGCGTGAGATTCAAATCTTCGATAATTGTTACAACTCTAACGCTGTGTTCTGCATGTCTGAAGCCGCCGAACATAATTTCGTTAAGAACATCTTCACCGCTGTGCCCGAAAGGTGTGTGCCCGAGGTCGTGGCCCATTGCTATTGCTTCTGTCAGGTCTTCATTGAGGTTCAGAGCGCGGGCAATGGTTCTTGCAATTTGAGAAACCTCGAGAGTGTGGGTCATTCTTGTTCTGTAGTGGTCATTTGTTGGCGAAAAGAAGACCTGTGTTTTGTGTTTCAGGCGGCGGAAAGCTTTTGAGTGGATGATTCTGTCTTTGTCGCGCTGAAATTCCGTGCGTATAGGGCACGGTTCTTCGGCTTTTTTTCTGCCTCTTGTCAGTTTGCTTTTTGCTGCGTAGGGGCTGAGGAGTTCAAGTTCTCTTTTCTCGCTTTGTTCTCTGATGTTCGGTATTTGTGGAATTGTCATATTTTGATTTTAGCATTAAAAGATTATTTGGGTAGTGATTTGTTGTTTTTTTGTTTGTTGACCCCATCACACCGGCCCTCTAAAGGGCGAGGGGCTTTTGAGTGGGTTTTCGCTCGCATTGCGGTGGGGGAGAAAGTAGTTTTAGTTGTTTACGCCATAGCCGAACATTGCAAAGTCGTATTTTACAGGGTCTTTCGGGTCGAATTGTTTCAATGCCTCCATAAGTTCAAGAACTGCATTAAAATCGTTTTGTTTTCTGGTGAGAATTCCCAGATTTCTGGAAACTTTTGCAACGTGTACGTCGAGGGGGATTAAAATCTCTGATTTATCGATGAATTTCCAGATTCCAAGGTCAACGCAGCCCTCTCTGACAAACCATCTCAATAACATATTCAGACGCTTGCACGCGCTGTTTTTAGCGGGGTTCGGAAGCAGGTGATAAAAGCCTTTGGTCACATCCAGAGTTTGTTTTGAATAGAAATAATCCACAGCGGATTGCAGGGCGCCTTTTGCGGTTCCTGTTGCTTTGTAGCCGTGAGCAAAGACGTTTTCCAGAGTTGCGCCCGAATTGTAGAGCTCTTTTAAGGCTAAAATTATTTGAACAAGGTCGATTCCGACGGAAAAACGGTAGTCAAAGTCGTTTATAACAGGATTTTCTGCGGAAAATGAGGTTACGAATTTGTAGGGCTCGTTTTCCATTTTTTCAAATAAAGTGTTTAGTTTTTTTATAAAAACTTCGCGTTTTCCGTAGGCAAAAATTGAGGCAAGGAAGCCAGCTATTTCAATATCGTTTTTCTTTTCAAATCTGTGAGGAAACTGGATCGGATCATCGGGGATAAAGTCCGGAGTTTCGTACTTTTCGACCAGTTCATCCATGTATAATTTTGTATTCATCGCAAATCCTTAAAATATTTTTCCAAAATTTCTCTGCATTCCGCTTCCATTATACCGCCTTTGACTTTTAAGGTCGAGTTTGACATTTTTGTAAGTTCGGGGAGGGTCGAAAATGCGCCGTAGAGCGTGTCATAAGCGCCAAAAACCAGATTGTCGATTCTTGAGCGCAAAATTGCCCAGGCGCACATCGGGCAGGGTTCGAGGGTTACATAGATTGTACAGCCGTTCAGGCGCCAGTTTTTTAGCTTTTTTTCGGCTTCTCTTATTGCAAGAATTTCGGCGTGGGCGGTGATATCGTTGAGTTTTTCCTGTTCGTTGTGGGCGCAGGCGATTATTTCGTTGTTTTTTACGATTATTGCGCCTACGGGGAGATCTTTTCCTGATTTTTTAGCGGTTTCGAGGGCGATTTGCATAAAATTTTTCATAATTCAATATCTCCGCTCAAAATTTCCTTTTCAAATCCGTTTTTATCAAGCACAATCAAAGAGCCCGTATCTGTTAATTTCAGGGCTTTGAGTTCTTCTTTTTCTTTGCCGTTTGAAAGCAGGATTGTTTTATTCAGGAATTCCGCATATTTTTCGTAACGTTTTTTTATCGATGGGAAGCCGTTTTGGAGGAATTCGTCGTAATTTTTGAAAAATTCGCAGCAAAGAATGTTTGCAAATTCGTTTTTGTCAATTTTTTGCCCTGTTAGAATGTTCAGGGAGCAGGCTTTTTGGTTAATTTGGCTTAATTCTTCTTCTGACATATTCAAATTTACGCCGATTCCGAGCGCGAGAGCGGTTTTGCCCTTTTTAATTGTTGATTCGCAGAGGATTCCGGCGATTTTTGCTTTGTTTATGCGGACATCGTTTGGCCATTTTATACGGGCATCGATTTTGTAGGTGCTTTTTAGTATTTCTGCAAGCACAAGGCTCAAATACTGGGTTAGGTTTGCGATGTTGTTTGTTTTTTCTGGTTTTAGAACGAAAGTCAGGTAAAGATTTTCGGGGTTGTTTGATTCCCAGCTGCGTTGAAACCTGCCGTGCCCGGATGTCTGGGTATCGGCGATGATTATTGTTTTGTCGTCGAGTTCGTTTATCTGCTCGAGCGCCCATTTGTTTGTTGAGGGGAGTTTTTTGAATTTTATAATGTTCATACTGGAATGATAGCTTAAAAGTTTTTTCGCGGAAAGATTTGTATGAAAAAAGCCCTCCGATTTTTGCGGAGGGCTTTTAGTTTTTTATTTATTATGCAGAAACTTTTGATTTTGCTGTTTCTACGATTACAGAGAATGCTTCTGGCTCGTTTACTGCCATTTCTGCGAGCATTTTTCTGTTCACTGCGATTTCAGATTTTTTCAATGCGTTCATGAATTTTGAATAGCTCAAGCCGTGTGCTCTAACTGCTGCATTGATTCTGACAATCCAGAGTCTGCGCATATTTCTTTTCAGATTGCGTCTGTCTCTGTACTGGTATTTGAGTTTCTTCATAACTGCTGTGTTAGCAACTTTGAAGATTCTGCTCCTTGCTCCGATGAAGCCTTTAGCTAATTTTAAGATTTTTTTATGTCTTTTTCTAAGTACGTTACCGCGTTTTACTCTCATTGTTCAACCTCTTTCCTATCTTGAATACTTCTTGTAAGGTAATTCCTTGGAAATCAAATCCAAATTTGTTGCAGAAACTTCTGTCATTCCTGACAATCTTCTTTTTCTGCTGACGGATTTGTGTTGAAGCAAGTGTTTTGTACCTGCAGAACGTCTAAGGATTTTGCCGCTTGCGGTAACTTTGTAGCGTTTTGCCGCTGCGCGGTGGGTTTTCATTTTTGGCATAGTTTATTCTCCTTTTTAGTTTGAATAATTCTGAGCAGCTATGACATGCCGTCCACAGACTGCCCGTGCATATATGATTTTAGGACAAAAATATTTCTGTGCAAGTTTTTCGGGGTGTCAGCTTTACAAATTTAAACTATAGTGTCAAAAATAATTTGAATATAAAGGTCAAAGACCCGATATGGTATAGGTAAAATGTCCGAGAAAAATTAAAAAGGGATATCCGGTTTGAATATCCCTTTTTGTGTTGTTATTTTCTTTTTTTAGGTTTTGGTTCTTCGTCTTCGAGCGGTTTTTTGTCTTCTGCTTCCGAAGTTTCTATCATTTCTTCCAGTTCTTCGGGAGTGACGGTATTGGGTGCCTGGGCGATTGCCTGGAGGCCTCTTGTTAAGAGGTCAATTTCGTCTTTTTTCAGCCCGTCGTCAGCTAAAACCAAATCCCTGCCGTCCGAAACTCCTATCAGCCGGATTGTGGTTTCTGTCGGAGAACCGTCTTCACCTGCGGTGCGTTGAATTTCATAGCTCGGCCAATCTTCGGGCAGTTCGTCGATTGTTGTATAGCTCATTTCTGTGTCAAGACGTCTGTCGATTTGGGTTTCCAGGATTCCGGTTACGTAGTCTTTTTGGCTTTCAAAGTGGCAGGGCTCGACGACTTTTGTGCCGATTACTTCTTCAGGGTCACGTTTTTCGTACTTTTTGAAAAGATCTGCTGCGATTTTAAGGTGTTCGATTTCGTGCATCATGAATTCTTCCCAGATATCTTTAAGATTGTCGTCATCTTCATCTTTCATACAGTTGTAATAGTTACAAACCTCTGTGAATTCGTGCAAAAGCAGCTTTTCGTACCAGCTTTCTGTCGGGTCGAGGAGAGATTCGTACATTGTTACGTGTTCTTCTTCGACATCTTTGATTTCTGCGTAAGTCATACGAAGAGTATCGTTTCCGTAGCAGAATCCGTGTTCTGCATAGTAGTTGTGGGTCTGCTGTTCGGCTGAAACAAGGGTCATTATGTTGACTTTTGTTTGCGGTGAGGCTGTATTTTTATCTATATGTTTTCTTAGCCTGAGTTTGTTGTCGTTGTGGTGGTTTTGGGTCGGGCGGCCGAGGATTACGTCGGTTTGTGCCTGAAGAATATCATCAGGGTTTGCGCCTTCTATCATGTGGTACCACTGGCTGTATCTGTATAAGTGGTCAAAATCCTCTAAAAGTCCGAAATTGAAAGTTTCTTTAACATAGTCATCGGGTTCATTCTGTGCAAGCCAGGCGGTTAAATCTACTGCAACCTGTTCGTAGCCAAGTGTTGTTTCCAGTACGGATTGGTCGCTGGGGGCAAGCCAGTTTATTGTTGTTTGGTGCTGGTCTTCGATTCTGCGGGTTTCTGCAATTTTTTTTGCTACTTCAATATCAGGGCACATGCGTGCAAATGCGTGTTTGAAGTTCCAGGCTTCTATTTCGATTCCGTTCATGAGGATTTGGCGGGTTCTGCTATAGCAATCTACTTCATTTTTATTAAACGGTTTTTTTACAATATCATGCCAGCTTCTAAGCTGTTTTTCAACGGGGATTCCCTTTTCTTTCAGCGGGTTGAAACTCATTTTTCTTCCTTTCTTATGTATAACAAAAAATGCTTTGGGGTGGACAAAGCTTATTAATGATAATGGATTTTTTCGTTTTTTATATTGTTCTTTTGGATGGATAGGCGGGGAGGTCAAATTTTGGGGAAAAGATTAAAGTTGACCTAAATGGCTCATTAAAAAGTGGTATTCTTTACCAAAAGGAGGAATTTTTATGAAAATGGTATGCTGCGGTGTGGTTTATAGCACAAATGACCCTGAAACTTTCTGGTGTATTGAGATTTACGGGGTTAATCCTGCAAGTAAAGAGATTTCCGGCGGTAAAAGGGTGGAAAAAGAGGTTGTTTATTCCTTGAGATGCAAGAAAAACGGGTGTGCGAAGATTGAGATTCATCGTTTTGACAATCAGGGACTTTTGATAGAAGTTGAGAAGCTTAACGGGTATAAAGCAACACGGTTTTTGGCTCAAACTGCCCCTTTTCGCTATAGAATCAGGCCGAAGTATCCTTTTGTGCAAAAATATTCAAAAAATATACCGCTTGTTTATGGAAAAGCTGTAAATGGCTGCACACAGAAATTCCGGTATGTTACGGAGGAAGGGGATGCCGGGGTAGAGAAGATTTTTTTGCCTGTGCGAGCTTACAGGCTCTAATTTTGCTTTTTGACCATCATGGCTCACCGGATAGTGCTAATATAATCCCGTACGAGAGGTCGAACAATTCGATTGCGAAGCCCACCTTGTATTTTAGACGGGACAGGTGTGTCTATTTAAAGTGTTTTTTACCATTTCGGCGGGGATTTATGAGAAGAAAAAAAGATTACAAAATTTTGGAGAATCAATGTCTTGAATTGATTAAAGAGAACAATGTGCTTTCGATGAACGGGATTGCTGCTTTTTTGGAGTTTTCGTTTGAAAAATTTCTTGAATACAAGCTTGATAAGTCAAAAATTTTACTAAAAGCAATTGAAGAAAACAGGGCGCAGGCAAAACAGCAGCTTATGCTCCAATGGCTCAAGCCCAATGCTTCTCCGACATGTCAGGTAGCTTTATTTAAGCTTCTTGCGTCCGAGGAGGAGCGAAAAGTTATGGGTTCTGCTAAGAAAGATGATGCTTCAAAGGAGGAAATCTCGACAAAAGAAGCTTATTTAAAGAGTTTAGAGGAGATGGGAAAAGAAAACGATGCCGATTGATTGGTCAAAATCAAAGTACAGTAGAAAACACAGGAGATTTTTAAGTCTGCCGCCCGAAAAGATGAAGTTTTTTACGCTTTGTGACGGGGCAATTCGTTCGGCGAAGACTCTGAGTATTATTTACAAAATTCCGCAGATATTTCAGTTTGTGGGGAACGAATATTTGAAAGTTTTTTCCGGATACACGAAGCAAACTGTCAGAAATAACGTTTTGATTGAGCTTTTGCCGTTTTTGAAGAATTACCACGGTGCGAATGTGAAGTATAATTCTTCCAGCGGGGAGCTTGATATCAGGCTGTGGGGGAAAACGTACAATTGTCTTGTTATTGGCGGCGGGAAATCTGATTCGGATGCGACGATTCAGGGCGGAACATGGGATTTCTGGTATGCGAACGAGCTGCCAAAACATCATTATGCTTTTTATAATATGGCTTTGTCCAGATTGACGCCGGAGCAGGCGAGGGCTCTTGCGGACAGCAATCCGGAAAGTTCAAATCACTGGCTTTATAAGGAAAGAATCAAGCCTTTTCTTGATAATGACCCGAAAATACGTAGTGTTTTTGATTACTGGCATTTTTCAATGGAGGACAACGCCAATCTTTCAAAGGCATTTATTGAAAACCAGAAAAAGCTCTATTCAGGGGCATTTGAGGCGCGAAAAATTAAAGGGTTGTGGGTTGTTGCCGAGGGACTTGTTTATGACACATTCAATGAGAAGAAACATACCTGTTCTCATCCGCAGATTCTTGAGAAAATTGCTGCGTGCGAGTTCAGGGAGTTTTTTCTCGGGCTGGACTGGGGTTGGAACCATCCTTTGTGCTGCGGGCTTTACGGAATCACCCGTGATGGGGTTTATTACAAGATTGATGAACTTTTCGGCTCAAAGCTTGATGAACGCGATGTTATCAAGTGGATAAAAGACCGTCAAGCCGAGTACGGGCGTTATTTTCGCTTTATAAATGCAGATAACGCGCGTCCGGAGCAGAATCAGAAGCTTCGTGAGGAGCTCGGGGGGATGATTGTTTACGAGTTCAAGCCGAGGATTGTTGACAGCATAGGGATTTTGAGGGGGATTATCAATTATGACAGGCTTATTGTAAACAGGGAGCGCTGCAAAAATACCCTCAATGAGTTTTCGACTTACCGTTATCCCTCTGAGGATGAATCCGGAGCTGATGACCCTGATTTGCCGTTAAAAGTTGATGATGACGCGATGGATGAGACCCGCTATGCATTGACTTTTTACGAAACGCGGTTTTTTTAAGGAAATAAAATTTAAATCTAACCATATCTTGCATATAGCGCATATTTTTCACTCTCTCTGACTACTTCATATGCCTCTTTGGTCTTTTGACCGGCGCTATATGCTTTTTCTTTGTTTTTAAGGGCTTTTGCCGGAGTTTTTATTACAGATACAAAAAAAGGAGAACAGAATGTTTACAAGTTTTGACATTAAGAACATTAGCAGAGATTCGGATACTATTCAGAGATTTTCGGATTACATTTATTACAGAGACCTGTATGACGGCGATTTTAACAAGGCGTTCAGCACGACTGTTATGAAAATCAGGCGCCGTTATCCGCTGGACAACACTACTGCGCAGTCGCTCATTAATATTAATCTTTTCTGGGCTCTGACGGACTTTTTCAAGGGATTTATTACAAATCAGGGAATAAATGTCAATGTTGACGAGGAATTGCAGGAAGTCTGGGAGAAAATTGCGGACGAAAACAATTTTATTTCGGTTATAAAAGAAGTTTATATCGACAATTCGCGTTTTGGGAACGGTATTTTCAAGGTTGGACTTTTGGAAGATGAGGTAAAAATATTTTCTATTTGTCCTGATTGTTGGATTCCTGTATTTAGTCGCGGAAATTTGAATGAGATAGAGGGGCATATTTTGATTTATCCGCTTTATCTCAACGTAAACGGCAAGGATGTTGAGTACAAAAAGGTCGAAAAACATCACCGCGGTTTTGTGGAAAATGAAGTTTGGAGCTATCAGTCGGGAAGTTTTGGCAGAAAGTTCGGAAGTGAGGAGCTTGAGCTGCTCGGGATTAATGAGATTGATGATTTTTCGGAAATTTGGGATGATTTTCTTGTTTTTCCGACGAAAAATTCGACGGAAAGCGATGTTTATTTCGGGCAGAGCGATTACAAGAACTGCAAGTCAATTGTTGAGGAAATTATGCTCACGATAAGCCAGAATTCCAAAATTATTAACAGGCATGCGAATCCAAAGCTTGCCGGAAGCGAGCAGAATCTTGAACATGATCCGATTACGAATGAGCGTCGTTTTCCTGACAGCGATTTTCTAAAAGTCGGTTCTGACGGGGTCAAGCCTGAATATATTACTGCCGACTTGCAGGCTGACGCAATAGATAAGCACATAAACACGCTTTTGCAGTTTTTCTACATTTTGACCAAGACTCCGCCGCAGGCTTACGGAATAGACCTTTCCGGAACTATGTCAGGTGAAAGTTTAAGGAAGATTTTCATTGCTGCGCTCGCAAAAGTCGATGATATCAAGCAGGTTTCATTCAATTCTACGATTAAGAGGGTTGTGGAATGTGCTATGGCATTCAATTCTACGCCTGTCAGCGGTGTACAGGTCGCATGGGGCGAGCCTTTGCCGTCGGATTACAATGAACAGGTTGAAGTGGAAAACAGCAGGGTCGCTGCAGGCACTCAGAGTAAGCTTACAACCATTATGACGCTTGATAAGGTGTCAAAAGAGGATGCGATGATTGAGCTGGCACGGATTGAGAGCGAAAAAGCACAAAATTCACCTGTTAACACATCAAATAGTGAAAAAGGAGAGGAAGATGAAAGCGGATTTGAAAAATAGTGTGCAAAAGGTTAAGCTTGAAGGCAAGGAATATTGTTTTGAATATGATTTTAATGCTTATTCTGAGCTGGAGGACGAAACAGGATGCGGCGTTTATCAGCTTTATGCGGGAATGACCTCTAATGAGGGGATTAGTTTGAAAAAATCTCTTGCTATTCTTGGCTGCGGGATGTTGAAGCATCACAGTGCGGAAGAAATTCAGGAGATTTTGGCAAAAATCAAAGAATATCCGGGGTTGTGGCTAAAGGTGAAAGAATATGCTGTTGCTGCATTTTTGTTGCCTCTTTTGCCTCCTGAGATTCTTGAAAAAACACGAATTAAAGGAACTTCTAAAAAAAAGAGAAATAGAGCAGGAAACTTTTAGTTGGGTTGAGGATTACACGGTCGCAAGGAGGGTTCTCGGGTGGTCGGATTCGGAATTCTGGGCGGCAAGCCCGAGAAAACTCTATGCCGTGTTTTACACCTATCTTGATTTGCAATCAAAAATCAATTCTGTCTCGCCCGCTGCTCAAAAGCCGCTTGTAGGCGCTGATGCGATAAAAAGTCTCAGCCGGATTGCAAGCAGCATAAGATAAATATCTTTCATAAATTACTTCTTTCTATGCAATTTCTTTCAGGAGATAAGTTTTTGGTTTCTTATCTCCTTTTTCTTTAAAACGGAAAATATGTATATGGAATAGGCTGAGGAATTGTGATATATTGAGAAAATGCAAAGAATATTTTGGATAATCTTAATAATTTTGCTGGGAATGCCGTTTGCGTATGGTTTGACGCTGGAGGGTGGCGTGACTTATACTGTGGAAAGTGCACGCAAGGAAGCGTTTGAGGGTGTAAAGTACAAAATACCTGTTTCGTCGTTTAAGGAGCATCTTACGGATAAGAATTTTGAGAAAAATAGGAAGACAAAAACTAGTGGTGTAGTAGAGTTTAGTGACAGGAGGGTTGGTTGGTTTTCGGATGCATCTTATGCTGTTATGTACAACAAGAATAAGTATATTGTTTACTATTATAATAAAACAGGTAAGTTGACAGAAATAGATTATAAATCAAGCCTTGTGCGTCCAATAAAAATATATAAATACACACCAAAAGGAAAATTGCAAAATGTTATATTTGATATATCGGCGAATGAATCGTTTATTTATAAATTGGATGGCAAATTAGAGGCACACTGGGTAGGAAATAATTGCTATGATGAGGAAGGGAAGCTTATATTAAAACGATTATAAAAGTTAGTTTAAATAGAAAAAAGTCACAGTTATAAACTGTGGCTTTTTAGTAAGGAGGAAAATGAGTAATAAATACTATGATTTTGATTTATCTGATACCGAAGTCGTGAAAACACTGGAAAAATGGGGAGAAGAGCTGAAAGTAACGACAAAAGACCTGTCAGAAATAGGAAAAACATTCGGAGAAAAGTACGAAGCCAGCATATGGGATATGAGCAAGTATCTGGAGGGGACAAATGAAGTGATGGGTACGATACAAGACTTATTTGATAAATATAATCAACAATTCAAAGCTGATGCCGAAAAAGCAGCGCAAAACAATGTCTATAACGATGCAATAAAAAAAGAACAGCAAAAAATGTCAGAAGCTCAAACAAATCCGGATGTTTATAATAATAGCCTGGGCAAGGTTTTCGGGCGTGCAAAGTGGAAGAATGAAGAAATTGGAAAGGTTCAAAACGACGAATCGCTTTCTGACGGCGAAAAATACGGCAAAATCGAATCCATTGAAGAACTTTACCAAAATGGAGCCGAATCTGACAAAAAAGAACAGCTCATCAAAATGGGGCTTGAGATGGAGGAAATTGTCGGAGATACATTGCAGGATATTATTCTGGATTTTGATAATTTTGACAAAAGTTTGAAAAATATGTCAAACAAATTGATGCAATACCTGTTGAAACAATTCACTGATATGGCTTTTGAAACTTTGAATAAAAAAATTGCGGAAAGTGAGTGGTTTGGGAACATTATGGGCAATAGTAATAAGGGCGGCAACGGTTTTGTTGATTGGAATCTTTCAGGTTTTTTTATGAGCTTTTTGGGCGGCAAACACCATTCAGGCGGGTTGATTCCTAATGCCGGTTATTCGCTTGGCGGTACTTCTGAACAGCTTGCAATTCTAAAAGGCGGAGAACGGGTGCTCAGTCCGGGTGAAAATGTTGAATATGAACGAAATACCGGCGGAACCCCTGTTGTTTTCAACAATTTCAACGTTAAAGCGTGGGATTCGAAGGATGTTCAGAAATATTTGATGGAAAATAAGAATTTGCTCAATGCGATAACGTTTGAGGGAATAAAAGATAATAACCAGCGATTAAGACAGATGATTCGCAATGCTTAATTTAACAAGATTTTAAAAATATCTTCTACCACCTATCACACATACATTTAAAAGAAAGGAGTTCCTATGTCTGGTACACAGGACACAATTTCTGCTGAAATTTTACAACAGTCTGATACTGTTGAGGAAAAGACGGCAGAAAATGCTGCGGAGGCTGAGAACGCAGGCGGAAAAAATAATCTCACGCCATCACAAAAGATGGATATGCTGCTTCGGGGGGCTACTCCCAAAGGGATGAAGCGCGAGATTGAAAAACTCAGGAAAGAATCGGCTAAATATCGCACATCCGCGCGAGAAGAAGCGGCACAACGCTCGGTTTTACAGGAGAAAGCCGATGCGATTCAAAAAGAGCTGGATAATTTAAAAGAATCTAACAGGAATCTTAAAATTATGCGTGCTCTGGACAATGCCGGCTGCTTGAAAAGCGAATTGGTCGCGAAAGATATTCCGGCGGATTGTTCTGATTTTGAGGAGTTTATTGAAAACTACAAGAATGAAAACGGTTTTCTTTTCGGAGTCAAAAAACAGTCGCATGGCGGAAATTTTAAGCCTCAAAATTCGCAAAATCTCACACCGTCACAGCGTATGGATAACTACATTCGCAGGGCGCTCAGGAGAGGCTGACCGCAGTAATACTTGCCGGAAAAATCCTTTCCGGCGGGATTAGCAGAACAAAATTACTAAAAGAAAGGAAATTCAAAACATGGCAACATCAGATGCAAAATTAATTACACGTACAAACGCTGAAGCGTTGATTCCTACTGAAACTTCGGAGGAAATTATCAAAAATTTACCGGGAAAATCAGCTGCTTTGAGCCTTTTTAAACAACTGCCCAACATGAGTGCAAAACAGAAAACTCTGCCTGTGGCTTCTTCTTTACCCAGCGCTTACTTCCTCAACGGGGATACTGCGATGAAACAGACTACCAATGCAGAATGGGACAAATTGACACTCACAGCTGAAGAAATTGCTGTTATTATTCCTATTCCGGATGCGGTTCTTGATGATTCTTCTTACAGCATTTGGGATGAGTTGAAACCGCAGATTGTTGAAGCGTTCGGGCTTGCAATCGACGAAGCAATCTTCTTTGGTACCAACAAACCCACTACTTATCCTGATGCGATTGTTCCTACTGCAATTTCTAAGGGCGCTAAGGTTGAAATCGGAACAAATGAAGACATTGCCGGTGACATTATAGGCGAAGGCGGCGTTATGGAGAAGGTTGAAAAATCCGGTTTTAGAGTAAACGGTTTTTATGCGGACAATACTCTCGAAGCTAAATTCAGAAACCTCAGAGATAAAAACAACCAGCTTCTCTACACTCCCGGTTTGACTTCTGAAACACCGGTAAGCCTTGTCGGGCGTCCGCTTATGTATGATGAAATCGGCGGAGTTTTTGATACTTCAAAAGCTTTGCTCGTTGCAGGCGATTTCACAAAAGCGGTTTATTCAATTCGTCAGGATATCACTTACAAAGTGCTTGATCAGGCTATCATTCAGAACACTGACGGTTCAATTGCTTACAACCTTGCTCAACAGGATATGTCTGCTCTGCGCTGTGTAATGCGTATTGGTATTCAGATTGCTAACCCTGTAAGCAGAAAAGGCGGCTCAAACCGTTATCCGTTTGCTGTTCTTGTTCCCAAAGCTGCTGCATAAGCTTTGTTCGGGGGATAATTATGAATCAGCGGTATTTTGCGCCGCTGATTCTTTTTTTTAACAAACAGGAGGTGGAAGATGACTATTGAATTGTATAAAAATTCTTTGATAAGCAAAGAGGATGCTTCTTTGTATTTTGAGGAGCGGTATGATTCTCGAAAGTGGTTTGAGCTTACGGAGGAGAATCAGGAAAAACTGCTTATTTCTGCCAGCAGGAAAATCAACAGGTTTGATTTTGTGGGAGAAAAGGCTGACGCGGGTCAGCCGATGGAATTTCCTCGAAATTACGATATGCCGCAGGATATCAAGGATGCTGTTTGCGAGGAAGCGATTTCTATGGCTCAGTGCGCAGGCAGTGTTCATGAAGAAAACATGAAAGCCGGGATTAAGTCAATTTCTCTCGGTACAGGTTCGATTTCATACGGGGATTCGGCAGTTTCGCAAGAAAGCAGGCAGCTTTGTTCGGACAGTGCGCTTTACCTTGTGAAAAAGTGGGTAAAAAAGGGCTACATGTTCGGATGTTAGGCGGTTTTTCGGCTAAATTACAAAAAATATCAGAAAGGGGGTGTTTATGGGATATTTTTCTAATTTACTGGTTCAAGATGCGGTTTGGAAGTCCACCGATGGCACAGACAGCAACGGTGTTCCTGTGATTGTTTCCGAAGAGGAGATTAAGTGCAGGATTGAATTTTCAGATTCGGTTGTTGTTGCATTTGACGGGCAGGAAAAGAATGTTTCCGGCAGGATTTTTACGGAAGCAGGGCTTAAACCTGCGGATATTCTCTATTTTGACGGTATAGGATATACGGTGGTCAAGGTTACGCCTTCGTTTGCGCTTGACGGGGTAAATGCTGTTAATGAAGTTTATTTTCAGTAAGAAATGAGGAAAACACAGTGATTTTAGACGATTTTAAGGCTTTTATAATTGAGAATGATGCTTTTGATGAGGATTTTATAAAATTCGATTTTGACAGTACGCTCGACAGCAAGGCGCTTGTTCTTGCGGTTAAAGACAGCCTGCCATGTGATCTGGCAAGACGTAATGACATTCAGGTAATTGTCAAAAATTCCGATATGATGCAGGCTCGGGAGGATTGTCTTGATATATTTGATTTATTTTGTCCGAAAGATCTTTATCAAAAAGCTTCTTTCATTAATGGCAAAGTTATGCATATAAAAGCACTCAAGGAACCATATTTTATGGAAAAAGAAACAGGAGGGCGGTATTGTTACGGTTTTAACATACTGGTTACTTACGATTAGGGAGTTTGAGAAGCTCGCTAAGTTTAAACAGATAATAAGGAGGAAAAAATGGCACTCAAAACAGTTACAAAATTATTCGGCATTGATGACGCAAAGTTATTTCCGGTTTTAACGGATACGGAAGCTGAATTTACCTGCGGGAGCGGGATTGATTTGCCCGGTGTAAGGCAGATTTCTTTGACTTATGAAATTGAGGAGAAAAATCTTACAGGAGATGAAAAAGTTCTTGATGTTTCCAACAAAATCAAGTCGATTACGTTCAATATGGAATATGCGAAACTGAGTCTTGAGGTTTTGGCTCAACTTACCGGCGGTTCTTATTCAAAAAACGGCTCGGGGGATGACGAAGTCGGCAAATTTACTTTTGGCGGTGGGGATTTGCCCAATTATTTTCAACTAAAGGCGCAGATTCTGGATACCAGCAATGATGGCGGCGATGTTCATTTCTGTATTTACAAGGCAAAAGCCACTGCTATTCCTATCAACGGTACTCAGGATGACTTTGCAACGTTTACATTTGACGGGCGCGGTGTTTATACAGAGCATGAGTTCACAACCGGCTCTTCTAAGCAGACAAAGCTGCTTGATATTGAGCTTCATGCAAAAGCTACAGAGCTCGTTGCGACAGTCGAAGAAGCTTCGATATAAATTTTCCGGTAGAAGATGGCAGTTCGCAAAATCTGTTTTTCGGGCGCTTTTTGCGCAAATTTTGCAAATTATGCAGGGATTTTGCGGACTGTTTCTTATACCATCAGGGTTATGTATTGAAAGAGAGGAAAGTTATGGATTATCCGGTGTTTGATATACCTTATCAGGCGGCTTACAGTTCGTCGATTGAGTTCAAAACTACCGTAAATGAAAAAATGAAAGGTCATGAGCAGCGATATCCTGTTTGGACTTATCCAAAGAGGACTTTTACGCTCAAGTTCGACAAAAATTTTAAAGACAGGCAAAAACTCGAGAATTTTTTCGTTCAGGTTATGGGACAGGCCGGAAAATTCAAGTTTGTTTGGGAGGTCGAAAAGGGCGGAAACGGCAGAGAATATATTTGCAATTTTGACACTGATTCTATGAAGCAGAATATCAAGGATTTTGGCTATACTGAATGCGAATTGAGGATTTGCACGATTGACGATTCGCCCATAGACGCTGTTGACAAGCTCGATTTCTATCATGATGCGGAATGCGAGAATTCTATTGAGTTTTATACCTTGATTGACAAGATTTTTACAGCGCAAAACAACAGAAAAAGCTGGTGGGATTCGCCCAAAAAGACCTGGAAGCTGACTTTTTGTAAAAATGCGGTGACGAGAAAGAAACTGGAGAGCTTTTTTCTTGCTAAGCGCGGAAAATTTCGTTCTTTCGAGTGGACATGGAAAAAAGAATGCGGCGGCGACGGAAAAACTTATAATGTTAGATTCGATACTGACAAGCTTGAAACTTCGATATCCGAGATGGGCTATGGCGAGCTCCAAATTGAGCTCAAGGAGGTTTTTCCATCTACCAATCCGGCTTTTGAGGTTGAAAAAGATGAAATTATCCCGAGAAAACTGCTGAAAATCGAGATGGAGGGCGGATCTATTTATGTTTTGGACAATGAAACGCTCGATGTATTGCAATATAACGGGGAATCTTATCTCGGGGCGCCGCTTTCTCATGGTGAGATTGTTAAGGACGATAACTCCAGTGTTTCAAAGCTTAGTATTGAGCTTTCTAACGTTGCGTTGTCGATTTCCGGCATTATCGGAAACCGCGGGGATGTTGTGACGAATGCGCCTGCTATTCTTTTGCTGGTTTTTCTGGATATTAATACAAATCAGATTATTCCCAATCTCAAGCAGGTTCTGTATGCAGGCAGATGCAATAATTTGAAGCTTGATTATGAAAATGCAAAGATGGATATTGAAACTGAGCTAGGCGGATTTGAGATTCAGGCGCCTGTTATGAAATACAGGACCGGATGTCAGGTTAGGCGTTTTAAAGATTGCAGATGCGGTTATACCGGGGAAGAAACTTCTTGTGACAGGACTTTTGACAGGTGCAAGGAGCTTGGAAATCAGGCAAATTTTCGTGGATTCCCGCAGATGTTTAATGAGCTTGTTATCAAAGTTTAGAGATTATGTTATGATGTAGGCGGACAAAAATAATTTCTTAGAGATATAGTTTTGCGCTATATCTCTTTTCTTTTTTGTTGAAAATATGATAATATTCATACAATGAAAAAATTTCTGATAACCCTCCTACTATTTTTAATAATGTTGCCAGCCGGAGCAAAAACGCTGACTGGCGGTGTGGTTTATACGGTAGAAAGCGCACGCAAGGCGGCGTTTGAGGGTATAGAATATGAAATCTCCATGGAGCCGTTTAAAAAATACATGACCGATCCTGGTTTTATATCACCGGCGAAGACCGAGGGCGGGAAGCCGAAGGTGAGTAAGAAAGGGCGTCGGGTTACGTTTTTTTCTGATGGAGAGTATGCTATTAGTTATAAAAATAATATTTATAGCTATTATTATAAAAAAAATGGACAACTTGTAAATATTGTAATTGATGATGCAAATAGTAAAACATATCCATTTCTTTCAAAAAAATATGACCTAAATGGCAAGTTAGTCAGAGTTTTTTTAATAGTTAGTAGTTCTGAGTCTTTTGTTTTTACTCCCGATAAATTATTAACAGCTCACTGGCTAAATGATAAATGTTATGACGAAAATAATAAAATTAAAAGTACTAGAACTTCTAATTTTTAAATAATAATGTTGAGATACTCAGAAGAACAAGCTACGGCTTGTTCTTTTTTGTTGTGAAGAAAGGAGAACAAATGGGACTTGACAATGTTACAAAAAAAGATGTTGAACAAGCGCATAAGCTAACTGAAGTTTATGAGCAAGTACTGACACAAATAAAAGAAAGGAGGGAAAAGTTTAAACAGGAGTTTAGCAAAACAATGCAAGACTTCGTAGGCGAACAAAAAACAGCACTGGA
>URHD01000038.1 GCA_900547585.1 uncultured bacterium
GCAGTTTGACTGGGGCGGTCGCCTCCTAAAAAGTAACGGAGGCGTTCAAAGGTTCCCTCAGGTTGGTCGGAAATCAACCGTTGAGTGCAATAGCAAAAGGGAGCTTGACTGTGAGACCTACAAGTCGAGCAGGTACGAAAGTAGGATATAGTGATCCGGTGGTTCTGCATGGAAGGGCCATCGCTCATCGGATAAAAGTTACCATAGGGATAACAGGCTTATCTCCCCCAAGAGTCCACATCGACGGGGAGGTTTGGCACCTCGATGTCGGCTCGTCGCATCCTGGAGCGGTAGTACGTTCCAAGGGTTGGGCTGTTCGCCCATTAAAGCGGCACGCGAGCTGGGTTCAGAACGTCGTGAGACAGTTCGGTCCATATCCGGTATACGCGCAAGAGATTTGAACGGAGTCTTCCTTAGTACGAGAGGACCGGGAAGAGGGGACCTCCAGTGTACGGGTTATCGCGCCAGCGGTAAACGCCCGGTAGCTGTGTTCCAAGCGGATAAGCGCTGAAAGCATATAAGTGCGAAGCCCACCGAAAGATGAGTTCTCTCACAGAGTAATCTGGTAAGTCCCCATGCAGATCACGTGGTTGATAGGATGCAGATAGAAGTATGGCAACATATGTAGTCGAGCATTACTAATAGGACGAGGGCTTTTCCTAGCGTTAGGTTTTTTAATCTAACAACTAGAGTTAAAGTTGAGATTGCGTTAACTTATAATTACTATGCAGCTTTCAGTGTACGGTCACAAACCGTATTGATTGGCTCCTTATTTGGATGTAAGCCAATCTCTACAATTTTCCGGTGACCAAGCGGCAGGATCCCACCCGTTCCCATCTCGAACACGGTCGTAAAGACTGCTTGCGGCGAAACTACTTGGCGGAAGACCGCCTGGGAAGATAGCTAGTTGCCGGATTCTATTTTTAGCAGAAAAGAGTTTTTGAATTGATTTCAGAAACTCTTTTTTGTTGCTTATAGCGTCAAATTTTATTTTTTTGTTGAATAAATAAAAATTTTTCTCTGCCATTAACATTAATTTGTGATAATATAAAATGGTGGCCACGCTTAAAGAATTAGTTGGAAAAAGGATAAAAATAGTCAGAAAAAGATGCAATCTGACTCAAGAAAAGCTTGCAGAGCTTATTGATATTGGCACGCGTCAGATTTCGAGGCTGGAATGCGGAGGAAATTTCCCGTCACATCAGACTTTTGAGAAACTTTCGAAAGTACTGAATGTTGAAACAATGGAATTTTTCAATTTTGAGGACATGGATATTGCTGAAACACAGCTTGAAAAACCTAAAATGCCGGCAATAAGCGGTTAAAAGCAAAAAACCTTGAAGTTTCCTCAAGGCTTTTTCCTAAAGCAGAAAGCTTTTTGAAAATGTTATTTTGCCCCGTCAAATCCTGACTGACTCTTTGAGTGACGATTAGAAAAGGTGAGCCTTGGGCGGTTAATGCAGGTGACTCGGCTAAGGCGCCATTAGATTATATCATACTTAAATTTAGCGAGAGGATGTGTTAATGTCAATAGAAAATGTAAAAATTTACTTGAAAAATTATAAAAAAGATGGCGATGTAAGGGAATTTGCTGTTTCAAGCGCCACGGTCGAACTTGCGGCAATGGCATTAAACACCGCACCAGCAAGAATCGCTAAAACACTTTCTTTTAAAGCAGTTGACAGGGTAATCCTTGTTGTTGCAGCAGGCGATGTAAAAATTGATAATAAAAAGTTTAAATCTTTTTTCGGTTTTAAAGCAAAAATGCTTGATTATGCGGAGGTTGAGCCTTTGACAGGGCATGTTGTGGGAGGAGTGTGCCCGTTTGCATTGCCTGAGGGGGTGGAGGTTTATACCGATGTTTCTTTACAGAGATTTGACACGGTTTTTCCTGCCTGCGGCAGCCCGAATTCTGCTATAGAGCTCACCTGTGAAGAATTGTACAAAATTTCAAACAGTTCGGGCTGGGTAGATGTTTGTTCTATAAAAGAATAAAAAAATGGGGCTCTAAAAGCCCCCTGTCTGGAATTAAGAATAGTTGGAAGTATGAAAAAGATTAATTATATTAAAATTAAAAAGGGCGCTGGCGGCAATTAGCCAGCCGGGTAAAACTCCGGCTATTTGTGTAAAATCTTTCATTGCAAAATTTTTCTAACCCATGTGAACTATAGACATACGGGTCATATTTGTATATAATAATTTAAAAATAAGACGTTTTATGTCATATAATAAGGAGAGAATATGAAAAAGTTTTTATTTGCGCTGTTTTTTATCTTGATAATGAATATTTCCCGGTGTGCGTACGCTTACGAATTTGAAGTTATAAGTAATGATTCTGCCGCCAAAATTCAAGATCAAATCAGCAGAATCGGATTCAGAATTTTGAACGCAAACTCAATAGATAAGCGAATGGTCTTTTTTTATGATACCTCCAGAACACTTAATGCATTTACAACACATCGTGATAGACAAATTGTGCTTTATCGTGGTTTATATAACATGATGAACACTGATGACGAAATTGCTGCGGTGCTTTCTCATGAAATTTCTCACGCGGTTGACGGTTATCAGGGCATATTTAAGGGATATTTTACATATATTACCAACTCTCTTAACCCCAAAAAATATGAATACAAAGCTGATAAAAGAGCAGTGGATTTTATGGTAAAAGCCGGATATCATCCTGTAGCGCTCATTGTAGTTATGAATAAGGCTTTTCCACAGGCCAGATATGACTGGTATGGCACACATCCTTTGCCCTCAAGAAGGATGATAGAGGTTTATGCATACATATATAAAAAATATCCTGAATATCTGGTAAATAACCCTTATGAAAAGGAAGTTTTTTATCAAAATTTCCTGCTTAATTCAAAGCAAAACAGAGAAAAATTCAAAAAAAGTGTCGAATCTAAGTCAAAAGGACATGTAAATTATTTGTAGGACGTGAAAATGAAAAAAATTCTTACTTTTGCCGTAGTCCTGAATTTTATTTGTGCACCTGTGCATGCTTTGATTGTTGATGAGTTTGCGCTTAAGAGCCTTGATTCTTCGCTGGAAATTAAAACTACCCCTGCGAAGCTTTGTGAGGATGACTTTGTTAAGCAAAGCCTGAAAAAGACGCTCAAAATAGAAAACTATAATGAAAAACATCTCAATCTCCGCGATGAGCTTGTAGAAAACCGTACAGCAATGACACCGAAAGCATACAAAGTTCGATATATAGAAGATAATTTTCTGCCAAAAACAGAAAAACATATCAAAAAATACCGTGCTGCTGTTGATTATTCAAAAAGAGAACAGGCTGTACAAATAAAAATTAAGAATCTTCTCACTACAAAAAAACAGCTTTCAGAAGGTGATTTTGTTGAATTTGAAACGGTTCATGATGTTGATTTGGGTAATAAATTTTATCCGAAAGGCACAATTGTAAGAGGAAGAATTGAAACAGTTTCTCCGAACGGTTTTTCAGGGGTTCCAGCTGATTTGATTTTGGGAAATTTCACTCTGGGTAATCTTCCTTTACAGGGTGAACTCCAGAAAAAAGGCAAGAACCACAGTGTGTGGGTATATCCCTGTGCCTATGTCGGAAGTTTTTTCTTTGGTGCAGGGGTGATTTTTTTACTTGTTAAAGGCGGTCAGGCACAAATTTCACCCGAGGAAATTTTTACAGTTTATGTTCAAAATTGAGTTAATGTTGCGGGAAATAGCTGTTTTTCAGTTGCCTAGCGGTGATAGGCTTCGTTATTGTTGATTTTAAACGCCCTGTAAACCTGTTCGTAAAGCAGCACTCTGATAAACTGGTGAGTAAATGTCATTTTTGAAAAACTGAGTTTGAGATCAGCGCGGGAACTTACTGACGGGTCGAGTCCGTTTGCTCCGCCAATTATGAAAACGATTTCATTATGCCCGATTTGGGAAATTTCTTTTAGCTTTTGCGCAAATTCTTCCGAGGAAAGGCTTTTCCCGCAAATTTCAAGCGTAATTACAAAAGAATCGGGCTTAATTTTCAAAAGAATCTTTTCAGCTTCAAGCTCCATGTATTTTTTTGCAAGGGTTTCGTCTTTAATCTCCTGTGCCGGAATTTCGATAGGAATCAGTGAACAATAAGCCCCGAGGCGTTTTTCATATTCCTCCAGAGCGAGTTTTGTGAATTTTTCTTTTATTTTCCCTACTGCAATAATTTTTATGTTCATAATTCAACACACAAAGCCTTGTTCATCATACGATTCCAGCGCCAGTAGCTGTAATAAATCGTCGCATTAGCCAAAACCGGCAGCCAGAGTGCTTTTTTGCTGTATTCAAAGCTGTTTATGTTGCGTGTGACGTAGTTTATTGCAACAACGGTTTCATGACCTTTGACAACCCGCACAAGCGCGCACTGCGCGGGGTCGGTTTTTGTGCTTTTGTAAGCGCACCATTGCATAATCGCGTCGTCGGTTTCGGATTTGAGCTTTTTTGTTTCAATCTTGCCGAATTTGTCGCGTTCGTAGCCCACAATTGTTTCAATGAACGAATCAGCGCCCTCGTTTGCCTGTTTTGCCCATTTGTAAGAATGAAAAATCAACATTTCGTTCCAATTTTCAGGGTCATCATAAGTCGGCACGAATTTAGCTATGATTTCCTGCTCCTCGTCCTTGCGTTCGTACGAAACAGCTTTCCAATCCCTGTCAGGATAGTGCAAAATCGCAGTTTCGTATGAAAACGCCGGAATAGCACGCATTACGCCGAAAATAGCAATCATTAGAAAGAAAATTTTATACAATTGTCCAGGCAGGTTTTTCATCAGCCGTAATCACTTCCACTGGTTCATTTTTCAGGATTTCCACAATCTTTTCCGAGAAGAATTTTTCGGATTCAAAGTGTCCAATGTCCAGAAGCGCCATGTCTTTAACCTCCAAAGCCGCATGGTACTTGACATCCGAGGTAATATAAATATCCGCACCGCAAACATCGCCGATAAACTCCGCACCTGCTCCGGCGCAGATTGCGACTGATTTTACGGCGGTTTTTTGGAGTTTGTTAATTAATTTAATCTTTTCAAGCGCGTAAGTCGTTTTGACTGCGGCGATAAACTTGTCCAGAGGCAGTTCAAAGGGCAATTCTCCGGATTTTACGTAATCGTTAACGGCTTTGATGTTCGAAAGCCCGAGTTTTTCGACTAGAATATCCGTTGTTCCGCCCTGTGCGCGGTCAAAATTTGTGTGCGCGCTGTAAATTTGTATATTATTTTGTATAGCACGCTGGTGAAGCGGATTTTCAAGTTTTTTTACGGGAGAAAAAATCAAAGGATGATGCGAAATTATCAAATCACAGCCCATTACAACGGCATGTTCAAGCACATCGTCCGTAACGGTAAGGCAGGCAAGGATTTTGTTTGTTTCGCAGTTGTGAAGATTGATTTGCCAGCCGGAATTGTCCCATTCTTCAGCGGTTTCGGGGGGCGCAAAATCTTCAATTTTTTTCAAAATCTTCTCAATTTTCACTTTTTTCGCCTTTCAAAACAGTTTCAAGGATACTTTTTGCGATATTGTCTTTTGTGTTGCGGTCTATTTTCACCATTGGCGCATTTTTTGAAAGAATATAAACCTCATTATAATCGCTTGAAAACGCAATGTCCTTGCGGGTTATGTCGTTGGCGACCAGATAATCGCAGCCTTTTTTCTCGAGTTTTGACTCTGCGTTTTCGAGCAAATCGTCGCTTTCCGCACAAAATCCCACAATAACCTGATTTTCTCTTTTGTTTTTGCAAAGATTCGCAAGAATATCCGGGTTTTTGACGAGTTTTATTATCAATTCATCATTTCCGTCTTTTTTAATTTTTGATTTTGCGCATTCAACCGGTCGATAATCGGCAACAGCTGCCGCCATTATTACGCAATCAGCTTTCTGAGCTTCGTTTTGGACGGCTTTTTCCATTTCAAGAGCGCTGTTTACGGTGACTGTTTTGTACGGTTTTGTTTCTTCGAACGTGCAAACCAGTGTAACGTCGGCGCCGGCATTATATGCGGCATCAGCGAGGGCTTTTCCCATCTTTCCGGAGCTGTAATTGCCGATGTAGCGCACGGGATCGATGTTTTCACGGGTGCCACCGGCTGTGATGAGGATTTTTTTGCCTTTCAGCGCCCTGTTTTCGTACAAAAGGAGCGCGGCTTCGTTAAAAACTTTTTCAACTGACGCGAGTCGTCCTTTTCCGCAGGTTCCGCATGCGAGAAATCCGCTTTCCGGCTCCACAATATGCATTCCAGCGTCTTTTAGCGCAGTAATGTTATTCTGAACGAATTTATTTTCCCACATTCCAGTGTTCATTGCCGGCGCAAGGAGAATTGTTCCCTGAAACGCGCATGCAAGCGAGGTCAAAAGGTTGTCTGCGATGCCGTTTGCAAGTTTTCCGATGGTATTTGCGCTCGCAGGGGCGATTACGAAAATATCCGCCCAGTCGCAGAGCGAAATATGCTCGGGTTTTTTGTCAGTTGTGTTGAACTGCTCAATATAAACCTTATCCTGTGAAAGCGTGTCCATTGTGAGCTCGGTTACGAACTCTTTTGCGTTCGGTGTGAGTACGACTTTTACGTTTGCGTCATTTTTTTTGAACATTCTGACGAGTTCGCAGATTTTGTAGGCTGCGATTCCGCCAGTTATTCCGATTAAGATATTTTTGTTTCTCAGCATAGCTATATTATACACGAAAACAGACCGTCTGCGTCCAAACGGTCTGTTTTGCTTTATTTTTTAAAATTTTTAGGGTTTCGGGTAGTACATAATGCCCATCGGTCTTGCGAACAGGTCAAAAAACTGTTTTCTTTCAAGACGCGGATTGTTGCCAATAGAGGTCAAATCATTGTTTCGCAAAACAAGATTCACATTTTCGTAAGAATCATAAATCGGACCGACGCCGTTTCTTTTAATTGAGCCTTTGTTTACGTTCAACTGGATGTTTTTTCCGTTTTTGTTGACGATATGGGTCATATCACGTTTTGTGCTGTTGAAAATATTGACCAGAATGTCACCTTTTGGGCTTACGGTCTTTCCTATTAGCGACATAAGGCGCCCTTGTGGGTCGAGACCCATTATTCTTGTATGTCCGGTAATATCCCTGGCTGTTTTATAGACTTCGTGCCCGTCTTTGCTGACAAATTTTTTAACCGGAACTTTTCTGTTGATTGCGTAACTGAGAAAACTTCTTACATGATCATTGGAGCTACAAAGCATTTCTGTAAGCCTGAACACATTTCTTTTAAACATACACTTCTCTTTCTATGGGCTGAAAACAATTTTATGAGTAAAAAATGCAAAAATGAAAAAATTTGCCATGGAAAAAACGCATACTTAACTTTTTGTTACAAAAATAAGGGTTCAGTCTAGTCAATGCAGAGTCTTTTGTCCTGAAGAAGCTTGTCAAGATTCAGCAGGTTTATCACGGTGTTTTCATTGTAGATTTCGGCTTTGATGTAGAGATTGTCGAGCTTGAGGTCGTTTTTGTTTTGGATTTGGTCTTTTGAGATATTCATTACATCCAAAATCTCGTCAACCAGCAGTGCCAGTTTGAGTTCTCCGGCGTTAAGGACGATTATTTTTTCCTCTTCGGAATCCTCTTTCTGCTCAAACCCAATAAACTCTTTCAGGCTTAGCACTGTGAAAAAATCGCCCTTTAGATTTATTATTCCTTTTATGTATTCGGGCGTATAGGGGATTTTTGTTACGGTAAGATTTTTTCTGCTGATGAGCTCTTTCACGTAATCGGAATATATGCAGTAAATATGCCCGTTTATTTTGAAAAGAACGTATTTATCTTTGCCAAAAAAGTCATTTTCGAGCGCAAAATTCATTTTTACTGCGATTTCTCTGTTTCTTTTTTCAAGAATTTCCAGCGATTTTTCATCTTTCGGGAAAAATTCGCAATAATTTGTGTCGCCTACCGTTGATTTTGTTTCTCTTATAAAGGATTCCAGCGCTGAAATGTTCAAAATATTGATAAGCCGGTTTTTTTCCTGATAAAATGCCCTTATAAAGCTGTTCATTGTGCCGAGAGTTGAGGATTGGACGCTGTTTTTGTTAGTTGTGATAAAATCCGAAACTTTATCGACAATTATTGCCCAGAGCGATTCTTCGCCTTTTACTATGATAATCTGGTTTGTGACTGTAAAATTTTTCTGAGGTAAATTAAGAAGCCGCCTTATGTCTGGAACATTTATTAAAAGCCCGTTGTAATTGAGAATTCCGACTGTATTTTCGGGCAGTTTTTGGGGCGTAATCAACGCGGGCAGCATTGTAACCTCCATAACGAACTCCGCATTCAGTGCGTAGGTTCTGTCATCCAGCTCAAAACACAGATATAAAATTTCATCGGGTTGGGTTATTGGATTTATTATTTGGGACATTAATATTAAAACCTTGTTACAATCAGGACTTTGTAATAAAATTATTATATTGCAATTTGGCTGAAAATGACAGGGGAGTTTTTAATGAGCAACGAATTAAGTTTTATAAAAAAATCAAATATAAAGTTTGCGATAGATATGGTTCTGCTTTTTTCTTTCCTTGTTATGGTTGTGGCTTTTGTGCATAAAAGCTCTATGAACCTTAATCATCTTGCTGCTTTGTTCTTTTTCTTTATGTTTTATATTGTTCAGTATGTTTTTACGCGTCAGTGGCTTATAGGCGAGTTGAGAAAAGTTGTTACCGAAAAGGCAGGAAAAACAAAAACTTCTGCTGAAAGAATCCTCACCCTCGCTACCGAACAAAGAAATATCACAGAAGATTACAAATCACTTGCACAAAATACAATACAAATGATAGAAGAGCTCAAAAACACCTCGAATGAGATGAAAATCGCTGCACGCAGCGCGCTGGAGCTGGTTTGTTCCGAGTTGGAAAGTGCTGATTCCGAAAAAGTCGCCGTAAAGGCAAATATCGAAAAAATGGTTGTTCTAAAACAGAGAATTCAGATAATTGCCGAGCTGATTCTTGAATTGAGCGAATATATCCAGCAAATCGGCTCAATAATCGGGCTGGTTGAGGATATTGCGGAACAGACGAACATGCTGGCGCTGAATGCTGCGGTTGAAGCGGCTAGAGCGGGCGAACACGGCAAAGGTTTTGCGGTTGTTGCCGGAGAAATCAGAAAACTCGCTGACGAATCCAAACAGGCGACTACAAAAATCGTTTCTCTTATCAACGATATCCAGCATACAACAAATTCAACGGTTATGGCGACCGAAGAAGGCACAAAGGAAATCGAATCCGGCGTAAAACTCGCAACAGAAATCGAAAACAACTACATTGTCCTGAACAAAGCTGTTGACAGTCTCAAAAAGATGGCTGAAAACGTTTCAGGCAGCTCGGATAGCCAGCTGAAACTTTCTGATACGGCTATTCATACAATCAATGATTTGAACCAGAAAATTCAAATGTCTTTAAAAACAATTGAAACAAATATAACAAATATTAATATGCTTCGAGATTTGTCCGAAAGCTTGACCAAACAGAATGAACAATAGACGAAAATGAGGCGTACGGATGGATTTTCTGCCCGAAGAAACTGATGAAATTCTGAATATTTTTAGAGAAGAAACGGAAGAAATTATCCAGAAACTCAACAACAACCTTCTCCAGCTCGAAAATACCCCCAACGATAAAGAAAAACTCGTTTTTATGTTCCGTGATGCCCATTCGCTCAAGGGCGCGGCAAGGATGATTGGTTTTAACAATATTCAGCGCCTCGCTCACAAAATTGAGGATGTGCTGGGGCTTGCAAAAGAAAACAAGCTCCATATTGACCGTGAAATTACCGATGTGCTTTACAAAGCAACGGATTTGCTCTCTTTTCTTATTGAAAATTCCGTGAAAATCAAAAAAGAATATTACACGGATGATATCCAAAAATATATCGAAAATATTGATATTCTTATTGATAAGCGGATGAAAGAGCAAGAACCCCAATCCGCAGAACCATTGCCGGCACCTGAAAATGACCTCAAAGAAATGTCGCCGCGTGCTGTACTTGCAATAAACGGACTTTTTAGCGAGGCTCTTCTGGTCGGAGCAAAATTCAGCCCCGAAAACAGTACAAAATACCTCGAAACACTTTTTGATACAACAAAAGAACTCGAAAAACTCCTGAAGGAATCCGGATTTACGTCTGTTGATGAGCAGATTTCCAATATAAACAGCAAAATTTCTTTTGTGATTGAAAATTCAAACGTAATGACCGAATCGGAAATTCAGGAGCTGAACTCAGAGCTTTTTAGCGCGTCTGAAGATTTGAACAGGATTTATCAGACGCTCGGGGAAAAAACTGTGGATTTTCGTTCTTTGATTGAATCAAAGCTCCATCCGGATGAAAATTCTCCTTTAAACATTGCACTGCCCGCTCAGGAAGAACCGGAAGAAAGCAATGAACAAAAACTTATCAAAAAAGTGCAGTTTGTTAAAGAAAAACTTGAGAAACTCGGGGTTGACCTGTCGGAAATTCCTGAAATAAATAAGGTTTTGAACCATATTATCTCAAAAAGCGAAAAAAGCAGCGTCGAACATATCGCAAACAAGCTGATTGAGGTGCTCAACACTGTCAAAAAGGCCAATACACTGCCGGAAAGAGAGGTTGTGCAAATTTTGAAGCAGAGCACAAACTCCCTCGAGCGGATTTTGAACAATGAAAAGGGCGAAGAAGAAGATTTGTCGCTGATTTTGCAGCGATTGGATATTGTGCGGCAGATGATTGCACTGAATATGGCGAAAAACCCGCTTTCTAACATTGCCTCGGGCATTGACGAGTCAGGGCTGACCGTGAAAAAGGCTCAGGACTTTTTCAATTCGTTTGAATCGACTTCTATAAAAACTCTGCGCGTTGACACGAAAAAACTCGACCAGCTCGTGAATCAGATGGGCGAATTGATTATCACGCGCATAAAACACCAGAAAAACATCACAGAGCTTGAAGAAATTCTTGAAGAACTCAACGAATGGAAAAATTTTAACCACAAATCACAGAGTTTTATCAAATATTATGACAAAAAGCTGATGGCGTCGATTGCTGCGGGGGATTTTGGGAGCGTTTCCGTTTTTAGCAAGCAGATTTATTCGATTTTTCAGGAAAATGCCTTTAAAATAATGAAACTCAACAACCGCATTCTAAACCTGCAAAAATCAATCGATGAGGATGATACAAAGTTCAATATTATTGTCACACAGCTGGAGAGCATGGTGAAAAATATCCGGGTTTTGCCGCTTGCAACGATTTTTCACATGTTTCCGAGGATGATTCGCGATATTTCCAAGGATACGGGCAAAAAAATCGAGCTGCTCATCTCCGGAAGCGAAACCAGCGCGGACAAAAAGGTTATTGAAGAGATAAAAACCCCGCTGATGCATATTATAAGAAATTCCATCGACCATGGAATCGAAACGCCCGAAGAACGTGTTTCCGCAGGGAAATCCCCGACAGGACAAATTCATCTTCATGCAAAAAGCCTTGAAAACAAAATCGTAATTGAAGTAAATGACGACGGACGCGGGATTGACCTAGAATTGATTAAAAAACGCGCCCTTGAAAAGAAACTTATAACAGAAAAAGAGCTTGAATTTCTCACTAACGAGCAGGTGATGAATATAATCTTCTGGTCAGGGTTTTCGACGGGCAAAGTCGTTACCGAAATTTCCGGCAGGGGGCTCGGGCTTGATATTGTGCAGACAAAAATCTCACAGCTCAACGGGCGTGTAAAAGTTTTTTCTGTTGTCGGGCATGGCACGAAGATTAGCATTGAGCTCCCTATTTCAATGTCAACAATGAAAGCATTTATTGTAAAATCCGCAAATCAGCTTTTTGCAATGCCGATGACAGCCGTAAAAACCGTTATGTGGGTCGAAAGCGAGGAGATTTATACAAGAAATGAAAACAAAACCGTACTTATTGACGGAAAATCCATTCAGGTGTTTGAACTGTCCGAGCTTTTGAGCTTGCCGCCGGCTCCGGAAAGCCTTGAAAATACCAGAAAAACCCTTGTTGTTGTTGAAATTGAAAATGCAATGATGGGCATTATTGTTGACAAAATCCTTGGCGATGAAGAAATTCTCCAGAAAAAACTTTCGCCCCCGATAGTTAAGCTCAAAAATATCATGGGAATTACGACCCTTGTCACGGGTGAGGTTTGCTTGATTTTGAATCTTATAGACCTTTATAAAAATTCATATGCAGGCACTGAAAAAGGGCTTATTGAAAGCAGATATAAAATCCAGCCGAAATCCAACCGCGATTATACTGTGCTTATTGTAGATGATTCAATCACAACACGCTCTTTGCTTAAAAATATCCTGTTCCATTGCGGTTACAATTTCAAAATGGTTAACAACCCGAAAGAAGCGTTTGAGGAGCTTGCAAAAAGTAAATTTGACCTGATTTTATCCGATTTGGAAATGCCTGAGATGGACGGGCTGGTTTTTGTTGAACAGCTGAAAGCGGATGAGCTTTACAGAAAAATACCGATAATAATAATCTCCTCCCGTACCCAGAATGACCCCAAAATCAAAGAATGTCAGGCAGACGGGTTCATCAGCAAGTCTGATTTTAATCAGGAATATCTGCTTGAAAAAATTAAACAACTTTTGAAGAAAAATGATTGAAGATAACGTAAAAAAGTACAACATAAGAACCGTGCACTCAAATCAGGTAAAAGTTTATGCTTTGATGCTTTTTGATGCGTTGAACGGGAAGCTTTTTGATTTTGGCGAGAAAGAGAAGTCCTATCTCGGAGCTGCAGCGCTTTTGCACGATATCGGGTACCATATCGACAGAAAATCCCATCACAAACATTCGCTTGAGATGATTCTGGGGATGGATTTTGAAGAATTTGACGCCCGTGAACGTGAAATAATTGCACATCTTGCGCGGTATCATCGCTCGGCTTTCCCGGATGAAACAAAACACATGCGCTTTTCCGCCCTCAATAATGAACAAAAAAACGTAATCCTCAAACTTAGCGGGCTTTTGAGGCTTGCTGACGGACTGGACAAGCCCGCTAAGAACCTTATCACGGGAATTGATGCGGAAATTGATGATTTCTCCATAAATCTTTCTCTCAGAACGGTCGGTTTTCTCCCAAAGCTTGCAATGGCAGAGCAAAAAAAGGATTTGATGGGATTCGTTTATAAAAAAGCTGTGAATTTGAGTTGTAAAAAGCTTTAGCTGCGAGCCCGCAGGTTGGGCTTTCAGCCCAACAGCATCATGCGGATGCCCTTTGTGAATACCGTTGGGGTAGAACCCCAACCTGCCAACTGTGCGCGGCGAAATATAGGGTTGTCTTTTCCGTTCCGATTCCCCCGGCATTCCGCATCGGAGTAACTTTTTATGCGTTTAAAGAAGCCTCCTCCATAGTCACTCCAAAGACAACCCTATATTTCGCCTTTGAGAAATTATATTGACCACATGGTCAATGCGCATTTTGCATATTTCAATCCCCTGATGGATGAGAAAAATCCTCCATACGTAGTAAATTACTAATGAGGGGAATTATATTCCCGCAGAACTTGGTGAGGATAACAAAAAAATGGAAATATCAGGCTTGGATATTACTCTAAGAAGGATTCAGCAGATAGAAGCTACATTCAGCGCTCTGTCCAACACTGCTATGCCCAAAACTGATAATGATTTTCAAAAAATCCTCGACGCAAGCACGAAAACTGAAACTCCCAACTACAACAACCCTCTCACCGAAAAAATATTTTCATCAAGCTATAACAATACCCCGAAAACCTCACAAAATGCGGAAATTGACTCGCTAATTGATACTTATGCCGCAAAAAATAACATGGATTCGGCATTTATAAAAGCTGTAATCAAACAGGAATCAGGTTTTCAGCCGGAAGCAACTTCTCATTGCGGCGCAATGGGACTTATGCAGCTTATGCCGGCAACAGCCAGCTCAATGGGAGTTCGTGACGCATTCGATCCCGAACAGAACATTATGGGCGGCACAAAATACTTAAAAGGGCTTCTTGACCGGTTTGACGGCAATAAAGAGCTCGCTCTTGCCGCATACAACGCCGGCCCCGGCGCAGTTCAGCGTTACGGCGGTATTCCGCCCTACAATGAAACACAAAATTACGTAAGGAGCGTGCTTGCGCACTACAATGCATACAAAGGAGGTGCTGAATAATGATTTCAAGAGGACTTCAAATCGCAGCGAACGGTATGCTGGGCTTAATCGAGAATCAGGACGCAATTGCACACAACCTTGCGAACGTAAACACAGCCGGCTATAAAAAAGAGGCTTTGATTTTTAAAAATGTCTATAATTCCATTGTTTCTGAGCCTCAGAACCGTGCTGATTACAAATACAGAAACCATCACGACGTAGGAATGCTCAGCATGGGCTCACAATCGCACAAACTCGTCCATGAATTTTTACAAGGCACGCTTTCCAGAACTGACAGGCCTCTGGATGTGGCTATTCAGGGGGATGGCTTTTTCAAAGTGCAAGGGCCAGATGGAAACGTTGCTTACACAAGAAACGGAAATTTTGTCATAAATTCGCAAAATCTTTTGACAGACAATGACGGGAACCTTGTTATGGATAGGGAAAACCGCCCGATTCAGCTTAACATAAGAGCTCTGGGCATTACTACCCCGAAAGAAATTACGATAAATGGAAACGGCCAGATGTGTATTGTCAGAGGCGAGGGCGCAGGCACACAGGTTCTGCAAACTATCGGGGTCTGGGATTTTTCAAACAAAGAAGACATGAAATCGCTCGGCTCTGCAAGATATTATCCTAAAGATATCACCACAAATCCCGAGCTTGTTGCGGAAAAATATACCGTTGAACAGGGCGCAGTCGAGCTTTCCAACACAAATGTAGTTAATGAAATGATTAATACAATCAGCACAACAAGAAATTACGAAACGCTCAGCAAATTTGTCAAAGAAAAATCAAGTCTTATGCAAACTGCTATAAATATAGGAAGATTAAAATCCTAAAAAGCGCTAAAATAAATTGAATACCCGAAAAAGGGCAAAACAAAAACTATACTTGGAGGAAAAAATAAAATGTTAAGATCGCTGACAACAGCCGCAACCGGAATGATTGCACAACAACTGAATCTCGACGTTGTTGCGAACAACATTGCGAACGTAAACACAACCGGCTACAAAAAAGTCAGAGCAGAGTTTCAGGATCTTCTTTCTCAGGCGCAGAGAACCCCCGGCGCAATGCTGAATCAGGGTGTTTATCAGCCTGTCGGCATAGAAGTCGGGCTCGGTGTAAAAACAGCAGCAACAACGCGTATTTTTACAGGCGGCCCGCTTACAGCAACTGACAGGTCGATGGATATTGCGATTGAGGGCGAAGGTTTTATCCAGATTGTACGTCCGGACGGCACTCTTGCTTATACGCGTGACGGCTCGTTTAAAATTGACGCAGTCGGGCAGGTTTGTACTTCTGACGGCTTTTTGATTCAGCCGCAAATAACAATTCCTCAAAACGCAACCGAAATTAACATCACTCCTGACGGAAACGTCTCCGTAAAAATCGGAAACGACAACAATCAGAGCATTGTGGGGCAAATTCAGCTCGTAAAATTCCAGAATCCGTCAGGTTTGACCTCCATAGGACACAATTTGTATGTTGAAACGCCCGCATCAGGCACTCCGGTAATGGGAACACCGGCTCAGGACGGCTACGGCACGATTCAACAGGGATTTTTGGAGGCTTCTAACGTCCAGCTCGTTGATGAGCTGATAAACCTCATCAAAGCAGAACGCGCTTTTGAAGCAAACTCAAAAATAATCACGGCTTCGTCAGATATACTCCAGCAAACTAACGCAATGGTACAATAATGAAAAAAATACTTGTCACAGCATTAATATTCATCACAGCTTCGCTGCATAACGCCTGTATGGCACAGGTTATCAGCGCAGACAGTTTTAAAATGCTTGTGAAAAATCAGATTTGTATGGATTTGAAGAAATATAATCTTGAAAATGCAGAAGTAAACATCGGAAATATCCCTGTTTCACAATTGACCCTTCCGGATGGAAAAGTTTCGGTCGAGGTTATCTCAAATTCCAACGGAACAGCACCCAAAGAATACAAAAAAATCAATATTTTTGTAAACGGAACAAATGTAAGAACACTTTATGTTCAGGCTGAGATAAAAGCGTTCAAAAATGCGTTCCTGATCCTTCTCCGGAATCCCGATCCCGTTATCCTTCACCTCGAGAACAACACGCTCAACCTCCCGGTAAACCGATACATCCACACGTCCGCCCGGATTATTATACCGGATCGCATTGTCACACAGATTGTAGATCAGCTCGTCCATCATCTGCCGGTTCGCCGTCACCATCTGCTGCTCTCCCGAGAAAGAAAGCTGCACCTGATGCTTTTCTGCAGACATTTGAAGCATCTCCACACAATTTGCCGCCATATCGCAGATATCAAGCTCCTCCATAATATCTTCCGTTGTCACATCAAGTTCAGACAAACGAATAATATCATTGATCAGTGTCAAAAGACGGTTCGAACTCTTATGGATCTCTCTGGCAAATCTCTGCACATCGTCCCCTGTCGCAATCCCATTTTCAATCAATTCCGAATAACCGGAAATAGAGGTCAGCGGTGTCTTCAATTCATGGGAAACATTTGCCGTAAATTCCTGCCGCATATTGGCATTGCGGATAATGTCCTCATGCTGCGCACGTATCGTTGTCACATACGGCTCAAGCTCCTCATATACATGATACATGCCCGGTCCCTCCAGATTCTTGGCAAGCTCCTCGATCGGCTTAACGATACTTTTCGTCAATGCGTGGGACAGGATCACACATGCCGCAAACAGAAGAACACTGAGAACAACAAGCCTTGGCACGGTGCTCAGCAAAATTCCCGTCATACTGCTGACCTCCTTGGAGATACGCAGCACATAACCATTATCCAGCCGTACCGCATAATAAAACGCACTTTTGCCGAGTGTCTGTGAATTACGCACCGCCTTGCCCTCTCCCTTTGAAAATGCGGATGCAATCTCCGGACGATTTTTGTGGTTTCCCATGCCCCTCACATCCGCATCGCTGTCACAGACTGCATTACCATCCGGGTTGATCAGCGTGATACGAAGATGCTTCGGTGTATTTTCCATATGGACATTTGCCGGATCTGACACCATCTGCCACGCATCCGACTCGACCATCACATCTGCCGAATTTCTTAGATCCTGAATGACTTCCTTCGTCAATACACCATAAAAGACAGTCGCAGAAAGTGCTACTGTCTCCAATATTGTGATCACCGTCAATATCATACATAAAATGTTAATCCGCCGTTTCATCCATCAATTCCTTTCCTCTGCCGGAACAGTTTTTTTTAATGTTATGTAGACCATTCCGGCAGTTTTACTTTTCTCCTTCCTGCGTTATATGTCAAGTCTTTCCCTTTTCTACACAAGATTCATGCAGTACCCGACATTCCGTACGGTTTTAATATATTTTCCTGCATCTCCAAGCTTATGACGCAGTGTCTTGATATGCACATCGAGCGTGCGCGATTCAATCTCACAGTTTGCATGCCAGATATGCTCCATAATGCTGTCTCTGGGAAGCACGATCTCCTGATTCTGCGCCAGATAATGCAACAACTCATACTCTTTATAAGTAAGCTCTACCGCACTGCCTGACACAAAAACCTTTCGTTTCTCGTCATCGATCACAAGATCCCCGATCTTGATCACCTTCTCCGCATCCTGCTCTCCTGTTCTTCGAAGAAGTGCCTTGACACGGGAAACCAGCTCCATAACTCCAAACGGCTTCGTCATATAATCGTCCGCACCATTATCAAGTCCCTTCACCTTATCAATCTCTGTCGTTTTCGCTGTCACCATGATCACCGGAATCCTCTTCGTCTCTCTTTTCTCGCGGATCTTCCGAAGGATTGACAGACCATCCTCATCCGGCAGCATAATATCAAGCAGGATCAGATCCGGCTTCTTCTCTGCCAGTTCCTTATAGAAGGAACGTCCATCCGGGAATTCCACCGTCTGATGTCCCGCGTTTTTGAGCGAAAAGCTCTCAATCTCGCTGATATTTTTGTCGTCCTCCACAATATAAATTAATGCCATAGCCATCCCGCCTTTCTATCCTTTTAGGCTTTGTATATCACAAATTCGCAACGCTTCGGCAAAAGGTTCGAAAAAGCTTCGCTTTTTCTCACTCGCGGGTGCGTTCACATAGCGATCTGCCAGCTACCAGATGTTAACATCAGTATCTGGCAATCACTATGTTCACTTTTGCCTTCGCGCATAGTATATCACAAATTCATTGCGTACGCTTAATTAAAATATCCAAAATCAACGGACTCCATGACCGCATCCGCAATATTAACACAACTGTTTCCCATTCGGTCAATGCTGTGAAGGATCTTATTAAAGGAAGAGGTCAAACTCGCTTTACATTTTCCGGTGCTGACACGCTTCATATGATCCTTGCGAAGCTTCAGATCAAGTTCCAGAATCTTATCTCTCTTCTTAATGATCTTAGCGGCATTGTCCTTATCACCGGTTTCCATTACCTTCAGGGAAGCATCATACATATCGCCGATCAGCTTCAGACTCTTCTCCAGATCTCTGGAGGCGTCCTTGGAAAGCACGGATTTCTTGGAGGACTTATTCCCCTCCTCCTCAAATACCGCAAGAATATCGCCACACAACAATGCAAGACGGTTGACATCGCTGAGCACATACATGATACCTGCCGTCTGTGTTGCCTGCTCCTCGGTCAGAACACCTGCCGAAAACAGGTTAGTCAGATATTCCGTGATCCGTTCATCCAGATTCTGTACGACCTGGATCTTACTCTGCAGATCCTCCACATAAGTCCAATCTTTTAAGCCTGCCACATCCGAAATATCGTTAATGATCTCCTTTACCAGTCCGCTCAACCGGATCACCTCCTGGGATACCAGACGAAGTGCCGCTGTCGGCTGATTGACCAGATTATTGTCCAGATACATCGGCTGTGATGCATCCTTCTCATCCTTTTCTCCCGGAATAATAAACATAACGATCTTCACCAGCAGCCAGATCAGTGGGAGCCAGAGAAGTGTCATAATAAAGTTAAAGCCGGTATGCGCATTCGCAATCTGACGTGAGATCACATCAACCTCTGCCCCCTTCGGGGAAATATACTGGATCAGCTTTGCATACGGATGCACAAACCAGATAAAGATCAGACTTCCGCTGACATTAAACATACAATGCGCAAGTGCGGTACGCTTTGCATCTCTTGACTGACCAACACTGGCAAGCAGTGCAGTGATCGTTGTACCAATATTATCACCAAGCAGGATCGGGATCGCACCCGCAAGACCAAGAATACTTGTTGTTCCATCCGGTCCCGCCTGCTCTGCAAAATTCTGCAGCACCGCAATCGTTGCCGAGCTGCTCTGTACAACAAGTGTCATCAATGTTCCCACACAGACACCAAGTACCGGAATATGTGCTACCTTTGCGATCATTGCCGTGAATACCGGGCTTGCCGCCAGCGGCTTCATGACATCTCCCATCGTCTCAATCCCAAGGAAAAGAACAC
>URHD01000039.1 GCA_900547585.1 uncultured bacterium
GCCGAGCCGTCAAAGGAAATTTCATTGTTCAAAATTCTGTCGATTTCATACGCGGGCAGATTTATGTTTTTTACCTGTCCGGAAATATCTGAAAACTGGAGATAGATGGAGTTTATATTTTTTTCTTTAATTATGTTTTTAATTTCTGCGTCGGTAGGCATATTTTCATTATACTTTAAAAATACTCTTTTTAGTTGAGATTGTTCTTCAAAATTAAACTTTTTGAAATTCAAGCCGAAAATTATTATACAAAGACCCCAAAATCTTCGACAAATCTAAGGAATATACATTTATGACAAGCACTTACAGCTTTGAAAATCGCAGCGGCGATATTTTTTGCGGCATTGAAGAGTTGAAAGCATACATTAACGAAAATAACTGCAAAACGCTTAATATAGACATTTCTTCGCTTAATTTTATCGACGCAATGAAAGTCTGCGTACTTTGTTCGACATTTCATTTTGCAAAATACCTCGACGGCAGGCTCAGATGGCTCGTCAAGGACGAAATCGTCAAAAGTCAGATAAAACCCATGCGTCTGATTAACGTTGATATCGAAACATATTCAAAATTTGAAGAACTGTCAAAAATCGCTTAAATATTAAATATTGTTAATAATACTTTCTTGAACAGCAATAATTTCCTTGTAGGTTTTTTAATATAATTGTAGGTACAAGAAAGTTTCTTAATGGCAGATTTATTGTCAAAAATGACGGTTAATAAAATCCCAACAGCGCAAACTGCACCGGTAAAAGCTCCTGTTCAGCCAAAAACTTCACAATCAGAAGAAAAATCCGAATCTAATATGACAAAAAAGATTCTCCTCGGAGCAGCAGCCGCGGCGGCTATTGCGGTTGCGGGGATTTATATTGTTAAAAGCAGAAAGAAACCCTCGTCCCTCACACATCAAAAACCGGCAAGCTCCGTCAATCCTGAACCGATACCTCCGAAAACGCCTGCAGCACCGGAGACGCCAGTTGTTGAACAAATAAAAACAGCCGAACACACAAAACAAACCATTGAAGAATTTAAACAAACAGGCAAATTTATAAAAGGCAAAGCCGTTATGAACAACGGCGAAATTTTCACAGGTCAGTTGACAAACGAGCGCAAAGACGGCTCAAAATTCTTGCTTGAGTACAAAGACGGGCTTGTGCGTTCGGTGAAAAAACTGAACGGCGAAGAACAGGTTTTTGAAAAAACTTTCAGCTACAACCAAAACGGTCAAATCCGCACTATTTCAAGAAACGGCAAAGAAACCGCTGAATTTTTATACGATGAACAGGGCAGAAAGTTTGTATTCCGTCGATTCGAGGATAATATGCACTATTTCTTCAACAAAGACGGGAAGTTGGATCATGCTATTGATATGAAAAAAGTGGATTCGCAATACACAGACTCAAACGGAGTAGGTCATTGCTTCGACCTAAGGCATAATAAGGAAATGAAATACACTAAAGAGTATCCTGATGGACACGATGAAAACATATGTGTGTCAGGGCATCGATTTTTTGACGAATCCTGGGTCGAACAAAATTCGGAATTAGCAAAAAAATACAAACAGAAATATCACGTAGAAAAAGGCGAGAGTATTAAGCAAGAAAACGCGTTTTCCACAGGTATAAACTATGCATACGACAACTATGGCAAAAATTTTGACAATTCTTATCAGATAAAGAAAGTTGTCAGTGTAGACAAAAATATGAAAAGGCATAAATCATATATACTTGCGCATTTCCCTGCAGATATCAAAATCAAACGTGTAAATCATAACGACAAAAAAATTCTTGAACTATGTGCGGACTGGCCAGGTGAAAAAGTTCTCGGAAAATACAATATTGAAACCAAAGAATTCACCGACTTAAACGGAATTACCGCAGAAGAAGCCAAAACCCAGCTCGACAAAATTTTTGAGGCAGCAAAACTCATAAAAGAAAAAGTTCTCGAGCTCTATAAGCTCCAGCGGAAAGAAAACCTGTACTGGGGTAAACTCAAAGAAGTTCGTGGACTTGACATAAATAAAACAATGCCATAATAACGACAAAACCTCATCCAGCCGCGTCATTGCGAGGCTTTCACCGTGATATCTTATACAATCGCATATCCGAAGCAATCTTGGGAATAATAGTTTGCCTCCGGCGAGATTGCTTCGTTACTTCAATTAATGTGCACATTTCCGCTTCTCGCTTTGCAATGACGGAGTGCAGCAGCAAGTAGTTGAACGAATCGGTCAATAAATCCTCTTTTTTCTACTTTCTGTCACCCTGAAATTGGTTCAGGATTGCAAGGTTAAAGTTAAAACACAACGCCCTTGCGTTTCCGAAATAAATTCGGAATGACATTAGTAATGTTCCCAATTTTTTTGTTTATTATAAAATAAAACTATGAAAGATATGCTAGACAAAATTCTTCAAATTGAAGAAAAATATAAAGAACTGGGCATTACGCTCTCCGACCCTGCGGTAATTCAGGATTATGAACGCTTTCGCGACCTTTCAAAGCAAAGAAAAGCAATGGAAGAAACCGTTGAGGTTTATCAACAATGGAAAGCCAACAACGAAGCCATCGACGACGCAAAAGAGCTGATTAAGTCCGAATCCGACGAAGAAATGAAAGAATTTCTCAAATCGGAAATCGAAACAAACGAAAAGAAAAACGAAGAACTCTCAGAACGTATGAAAGTCCTGCTTCTCCCGCGAGATCCGATGGATGACAAGGATATTATGCTCGAAATCCGCGGCTCGGCAGGCGGCGACGAGGCTAACATATTTGCAGGCGACCTGATGAGAATGTATTTGCGTTTCGCGGACAAACAGGGCTGGCAAACACAAATTTTGAGCATGACTGAATGCGAAGCCGGCGGTGTTTCTGAAGTAATCATTTCTATCAAAGGCGATAGCATTTATTCCAAGCTAAAATACGAATCCGGCGTACACCGCGTTCAAAGGGTTCCCCAGACAGAGTCACAGGGGCGTGTTCACACCTCCACAGCGACTGTCGCAGTTATGCCCGAGGTCGATGATGTCGAAATCGAGCTGAATCCGTCTGATTTGGAGATTTCAACAGCACGCTCGGGTGGCGCAGGCGGTCAGAACGTAAACAAAGTTGAAACAGCTGTGCGCGTTTTCCACAAACCGAGCGGAATCATGATTTTCTGCACAGAAGAACGCTCGCAGCTCCAGAACAAAGAAAGAGCTTTGCAAATTTTGAAAGCAAAACTCTACGACATAGAAACTCAAAAACAAATGCAGGAAATCACCGACCTTCGCCGTTCACAGGTGGGCACAGGCGACCGTTCGGAAAGAATCAGAACCTACAATTTCCCGCAGGGCAGGCTGACCGACCACAGAATCGGTCAAAACCTCAATGTTTGGACGGTTATTGACGGCGATTTGGAAGAATTAATAAATCTTCTTATTGAACATGACCAGAAACTTAAACTCGAAAAATTAGCAGAACTCAACTAACAGTTCTCAAGGGATAACTATGGATTCACAATATTTATTGGCATTTGCGCTGACCCTGATAGCGGGATTTGCAACTGTAGCGGGCGGTTCGCTCTCATTTATCATGAAAAGAACAAACATGCGCGTTCTTGCCATCGGGCTGGGTTTTTCCGCCGGTGTAATGGTCTATATGGCACTTACAGAGATTTTGAAAGACTCAAGAGCCTATACTGCGCAGTTTTTCGGTGATATGGCGCCGTTGATTACCTTTCTCGGGTTCTTTACTGGTATCGGAATAGCCGCTTTAATCGACTATTTCATGCCTGCCCACTTCGGAAACGATTTAATCGACAAGCCCGAAAGCGAAATCACAGAAAAGGACGAAAAAGTCAACCAGGCCGGCATTTTAACCGCGCTTGCAATCTGCCTGCACAGATTTCCCGAGGGTTTGACAATGTTTCTGGTTGCAAGCACAAACATAAAGCTCGGACTTCCGCTGGCAGTCGCACTTGCTATCCACAACATGCCCGAGGGGATTGCGATAAGCCTCCCGGTTTATCATGCAACGGGGAAAAAACGCATCGCCATGCTTTTCACGTTTCTGGCAAGCCTTTCCGGCCCAGTCGGCGCAATAATCGGATTTATTTTGATAAAAATGTTCATGCCACAGATGGCAATCGGCGTTTTATTCTCAATTGTTGCAGGGATTATGGTTTATATTTCTCTGGATACATTAATGCCTCTGGCGCGTGAATACGGAGAAAATCACGACGTTATGATCGGAATTTTCGCGGGAATGTTCTTTATCGGTGCAGGGCTTCTTCTGGTATAAATTTATTTTTTCCCATAAGCACGCAAAAGTAATAGTTATAATAATTTCACTTTGTAGTTATTTCAAGATATCGGAACGGAAAAGTGAAATTATTATAACTATTACACAAAACCCCGAAAATCAAAAACAAAAGATACAAAGGAAACCGGGGAAGGCTATTTCCCCCGGGTAAAGAGTATTAGTTAATCCTTTGTTTTTTAACCGCCAATCAACTGGAGCGCAAGAGCCGGCAGCTGGTTAGCCTGCGTCAGAAGAGCTGCTGTTGATTGTTGAAGAATCTGGTATTTTGAGTAGTTTGCAGCTTCTTCCGCAATATCCGCGTCCATAATTGTCGATTTGGCTTCAGTTGAGTTTTCTACGTTCGTTACGAGCGAATCCAACGCTGAATCCAGCCTGTTCTGGTAAGCACCGATTGCAGCTTTCCTTGTATTCAAGTCCAAAAGCGCAGTATCAAGCGTTTCAATGAACGCCGCAGCGTTCGTTGCATTTTCAAAAGCAGTAGTAATTGTGCCTGCAGCATCTCCGCCCAGCAAAGTATCAGCATCCGTTGCCGCAAATACCGTAGCGTCAATCACCATTGAGTTTTGGTCCTCATCAGCGTTAGGGCCGACCTGCAATCTCAAGCCGTCGGGCAGCCCGGTACCGTCCAAAAGATGCAAACCGTTGAACTGTGAAGCAGTAGCGACCCTAGTGATTTCCTGTGCACGGTATTGAACTTCATCAGCCATTGCCTGCATAGATTCATCGGAATAAACGCTGTTAGCAGCCTGCACAGCCAAATCTCTCATTCTTAAAAGGTTGTCTTCGAGAAGTTCAATGTCTCCTTCTGCAATCTGAAGCAGATTTGTGCCGGTTTTGACGTTTGTTTGAGCTACTTTTGAGCCTCTGATTTGTGTTTCTAAATTTGTTGCGATAAACATCCCCGCAGCATCATCAGCCGCCTTGTTTACCTTGTACCCTGTGGACATTCTCTGCAGCGCAGTGTTGAGCCCGTTTGTCGCATTCGTTAAATTCCTTTGGGCAATTAACGAGGACATGTTCGTGTTCACAATAATAGCCATTTGTTTTTCCTCTTTCTTCCATCCTTGGTAATACTCTTTACAAGATGGTATTTCTCTCTACGTATCTATTTACGGCACAATTTTTGATAACTTTATACAACTTTAGTATGATATTTCTACAACTTTAGTATAGTATTTTACATAAAAAGTTTAACCACTCATACCAAAGTATTAAAAATGCATAAAAAAACAGAGCATAGTCCCATGCTCTGTGTAATAAATTGAGAATAGTTTGTTTTTTAAGAATCTGAATCTTTAGGATACAAATTGTCAATTAAGCTCGACGGCTCCTCATCAGAAGCATTTTCATCGCCATAAAAAACCGTCATATCCGAGGCTTTGAAAGATTGATATTTGGTTTTCATCTTTTCTTCGTCTGCTTTAAGGCTAAAAGCCCTGATTTCAGCGTCTGTAACCCTTCCGTTTCCGTCAGTATCAATCTGGTCAAAATAGTTTAATACAGTCGAGGTCAAACTGCTATTCCCCATTGCCCCGGAGGAGCAAAGTTGCACAATCTCCTGATAAGAAAGCCCGTTTTGCTGGAGTTTTGAGGTAAGGTTCGATACATCATCCGCAGAAATAGTACCATCTCCGTCTTTGTCCAGTGCAGAAAAATTAGAAGATAAGTACTGAGCAAAGCTTGAATTGTAACCCAACTGCTGAAGAACCTCTGTGGAGGGATTTGTTATATCTTTCAGCGAAATTTTACCGTCAGTACTGTTCTGCGCAAGAATAGAATAAGTGTTTTGTAATCCGTAAAGGGCGGTATTCATTAGCCCTGAGCCGTTTAATAGTCCCATTTTTGTGCTCCGTTCCTGTAATTCTTATAACTCATGTTCAGTTTAATGTTTTTTTGCCAAAAGTAAACCCGCTGATTAAAGTAGATTTAAAATGTATTTTGTACACTTATTCAGGAATAATTTTGAACTCGAATTTTTGAAAAATTTTGAGAAGCATGCCGGCATTTCATGACAAAACCAAAGACCTGAGCTATTTTCAGGGTAAAATCAAGGCATTTTGGGTTTATACTAAATTATATTATTTTATTTCTGATTTAACCCATTACCCAGGTGGCTAATATTTAATAAAACATGTGTACATTTGTTAAGAGAGCAAAAAACTTCAAAAAGCCCAGAATAAGTGCACTTTGTACACTTTTTCCAAAATGCTTATAATACAATATTTTTCACCCGATATAAAGATTTTATTAATTAGGGTTGACAAAGAAAACTTTATGATTCATAATGAAAATGTAATAAATAGTGTAGATAAAACACTTATTACAAATCAGATACAAGAAAAGGACAAGAAAAATGAAAGTAAACAGAGTTCTCTCAGTTGACTATTCAAATACAAATAAATCAAGAGTGTTAATGAACAAAAGCCGTGTGCTCGCAGCACCGACTTTCGGAGCAACCCCTGATATTGCAAGACAGGCTGTAACAGACCAGTTCATAGCCAGCGCTAATACTGCAAGACAGAAAAAACGCGATATGGTTGAAGATCCCCTGGGCGCACTTTCCGGCAAATTTACTGATTTAATCGGTATGTTTATCCCGAAAAACCAGCAAAAAGCCAGAGAACTTCAAAGCGCAATTGATTACTATTACAGCTCATCAGCAAACAATATTTTGAACAAATAACTAACCCGAAACATATCACAACCCCAACTTAGTTCAGCACCCTGTTTGAATAGTTAAAGAAAAGCCCGATTTTTCGGGCTTTTTATCTTTATCCCCCCCCAATATGCCCGCAAAAGAGTAGAAGAATTCTTATTTTTTGCCTCGATTCGCTTCGCTGGAATAGGTCAAAAAATAAGAATTCTTCTACTCTTTTGCAGGCGCTCCCGACTTTTTTCTAAACACACCCTCCGTTTCCCGTATGTTCAAGAGAAGAAAAATCATATATAATATTGTTGTTTTATACTGAAAAAGATTAATTTTTGTAAATATTATGTACAAAAAATTAAAAAACCTTAAAGTTTTATCCCAAAAGTGCCGAAGATAAGATGGTAAAGCGGTGAAAGTATGGATAAAATAGCATTACTCAACGAAGATACCTTTGAACAGAGCCTCGGAGACATTCTGAACCTGAACTCCAGGGCTGACAAGCATACAATTCTCCTTGTAGATGACGAGGTGAATAATCTTCAGCTGCTTCGGCGCACACTCCATCGCGATTACAACATTCTCACCGCAGCTAACGGTAAAGAAGCGCTTCAAATCGTTGAGGACAAGGGAAAAGAAATTTCTCTAATCGTTAGTGACCAAAAAATGCCCGAAATGCAGGGTACAGAGTTTTTAAAACAGGTTTCGGATGAATATCCTGACATAATTAAGATTTTGCTTACAGGGCATCTGGATGTTGATGCAATTGTTGATTCTATCAATGATTGCCACCTTTATCAGTATATAGTAAAGCCTTTTGACCCTGAAGAACTGAAAATGACCATTGAAGCGGGGATTAAAAAATACGATCTTGTGAACAACAAAACGGTTATTTTAAAGGATTTAAGAGAACTTTTTTACAAAACAATAAAACTCATTGCTGCTGCGCTAGACGCAAAAGACCCTTATACGCATGGCCACTCGCTCAGGGTAACGCTTTATTCGATGATTCTCGCTAAAAAGCTGAATCTTGATGACACAACGCTGGAGGAAATCGAAACCGCGGGGCTGCTGCATGATATAGGGAAAATCGGTATTCCGCAAAGCATTTTATGCAAACCCGGGCGGCTCACTGATGAAGAATTTGCAGTGATGAAATCACATCCCGAGCAGGGCGAAAAAATGCTCATGGGGATTAAAAAACTAACGGTAATTTCCAACTGGCTCCGCACACACCACGAAAAATGGGACGGTTCCGGCTATCCGCAGGGGCTTAAAGGTGAAGAAATCCCGCTTTCGGGCAGAATTATCGCTCTGGCTGACACATATGATGCAATGACCTCGACCCGCTCCTACCGCAAGGCTTTGAGTCATGAAACTGCGGTTGCCGAGATAAAAAGATGTGCAGGAACGCAGTTTGACCCGGTTCTGGCTGATTTATTCGTCCAGGTTCAAGATGAAATTAAAGCAGCAAAGGAAAATCCTGAAGCATATTACCCGAAATATAGTTATCTGCAAAAAATGATTAAAGAAACTGCATAATTTAATCTAGTGTCACCTTAGCCGATTCTTACCTCTCACAAAACGATACTCAATCGTTCCCGCGCCCACGCCCTATTGGGCGAGGGCGGCGGGGCGGGCACTCAAAAAGTTCGTTCACGTCACTTCGTTCCTTATCACGAACTTTTCTCGGACAAAATTTAGTGTAAAGTTGTATATAAATCCCTAATTTTTTACCTTGAAAAAGAAGCGCTAACATGTAAGAATACTTAAATAATAAAAATAGCTTCCTAAAGTTTACTTTTTATAGAGAAGAGGAGAACACAAATGAAAAATTCGAAAACATTGTTGGTAGGTCTTGCTTGTTTAGCTGTCGGCATGCTGTCAGGCGGTTTTGCAGTATCGAATATCAACACAGAAGTAGCTGTTGTTGATGTTCAAAAAGTTGTCTCAGCGTCAAAACAGGTAAATGCGCTCAAAGCAGAACAAAAAGCAAAAATGGAAGGACTCGCAGCTTTTGTAAAAAAGGCAAATGAAGAAGTAGCCGCCCAGAAAGACGAAGCCAAGAAAAAACAGCTCGCCGACAAATACACAAAAGAACTCAACACCAAAAAAGAAGCAATTAACAAAACCTACACTGAAAAATTACAGGCAATTGACAAAAACGTTTCCGAACTCATTGCGAAAAAAGCAAAAGCAGGCGGATTTAACGTAGTTCTTGCAAAAGGCGTTGTTCTCTACGGCGGAACCGACATCACTGCGTCAATTGCGAAAGAAGTTAAGTAATAATATAAACTTAAAAGCTTAAAAGCGCCATTTTGGCGCTTTTTTATTTGATTTTTAAATCGGGAAGCCCCCAGATAACTTTATAAAATTGTTTTCTTGTCAAACCGTAATGCTTTGCCAGTTGACCTGCTTCGGCATTTTTATAGCGTGAAAGCAGTCTTATATCAGGCAGATAATTTATCCCGAGCTTTGCAAGCAGGTCCTTTTTTGAGGCGAAAACGTCGATATTGTAAGTATATGTACCATCTTTGTAGTATCCTTGTAAAATATTGTCCAAAATCGCAATTTTAATGAATTCTACGGGGTTTTTGAATGAATCACTTTTCCCGTATTGCTCAATAATCCGGTCGAGCTCTTTTTCATTTCCGGAATCAAGCGCTGCAGCAAGCTGTTTTGTTATTTTAAACTCCTGCGCACTAAATTTATCCAAAACCGCATTCGGTCTTGATGCACCGTAGTCAATAACCGTTTTCCCGTAAACATTATCGCTTTTTTTATCACTTGAAATCATCCGGCTTGTCAGTGAAGAAAATTTGAATTCGTTCCGATTTGCCATTTCATTCGGACTAATAAATTTTGTCAGCATATAACCGTCGTTGTTTTCGCCAAATTTACCCATGTAAAATCTGGCAAATTCATTTTTTCCTGCATGCTTTGAGGCATAAACAGCAGAAGCAAGCTCTGCATAATTTCCGTGAAGCGCTTGCGTTTTTGCAGAACCGTCATTTACCATTCCGGGTTTTGAATGGAACGCCTTGAGGACATATTTTGTGCCGTTTACGTCAATTTCATATCCCGCACCGAATTGACCGCTTCCCAGTAGCTTTACCGAAACATCTTCACCCAGAATATTTTTTAAATTCTGTTCAAGCGCAGAATTATCTCTATTCTTAACGAAATCAGAAAAACATTTATCCACAGCAGCGATTCCATAGTTCCCTGCAAGTTTTCGTCCCCAGAATTGGGGGAGTTTGCCCACGGTACGGCTTATTTGCGGATTGTTTTGTAACAATTCACGAATTTCGTCCGAACTGTAATGCGATTTTTCGAGTTCATTAGTCAAATTAGCCGGACGGGGATTTTTGGCTCTTTGGGGCTTGATTCCGTCAATTTTCGGAGTTTCAGCATTACCCTGTGCAGGTTTAATGTTCCATTTGCCGCCCAAAACGCTTTTTCGATAAACAAGCCCGTTTTCTTCAACCGGCGACAAATAGCCCTCTGTTGCCTTGCCAATTTTTGCAAAAATGCCGCCCAGCAAAGATTCAGGCGAATCAGCCGTATAAATTTTTCCGTCAGAAGCCACCAGCTCGTATTTGTTGTCCGGAGTTTTTCGGATTTTTGTGTTTTCAAGCCCCGCATTTTTCAAAGCTGCCTTAGCAGCGGCATTTGCGCGTCCGCCGGCGAGCATTGAGCCGAATTTATTTATCAATCTGCCCTGAATTTCGCCTGTCGCACTGCCCTCAAGCGCACTCATAAGGTCATTGTCAGAAATCGCAAGCTCAAACAACGCATCAGTGCTTATTTCTGACGTAAAACCGGCTGTTTTAGCGCCCGCATTGAACGCTTTTTCAAGGATTTTCGGCGCTGCACCGCTGTTTTTCAAGGCATTCGCAATTTTACCTCCGAGCGGTCCTGAAACATAAGCCCCGAAAAACGCATAAGGGAGAGAATTTTTAGCTGAAGCAAGAATTTCGGCATTTTTTTCCGCAGTGAGCCCGGATTCGCTTGATAAAGCGTTTGCGTAATCCAGCGCCGTACTTTCAGCGCTGCCGAATGCGGTCATTCCTAATTTTACGAGATTAGCGGCGGCATTTGTGCCCACATTTTGCGCCAATTTTGCCGTTGATGAAGCAATCAGGTTTGAGCCGCCTAATGCGGCTGTCGAAGCTATTACAACCGCCATTTTTACGCCCTCAGCGCCCTGTTTTTGGTTTGCGACCCATTGTTCTGTGATTTCTTCGGGGTTTGAACCGCCAAGTGCGGATTTGTAGGCATTCTGGTAATCTTTTTGATAAGTTTCAAACGATTTTCCAGCCAGTTTTTGTTCATAAGCTTGATTTACGCTTGATTTAAGGGAATTTAGGGCAGCGAGAAAATTTTGCTTTTCAGAAAGTTCCGATTTTGACAAAATTCCACCTGAAACCTTTTCCAGGAGCTGTTTTTTCAAATTTTCGTCGCCTGAGCAATAATCATCAATAATTTGGACAAATTTTTCATCAAAAGAAACCTCCGGCATTGCAGAATCGGGCACAATCTGTCCGCGCTCTTTCAAAGCCCGGATTGACTGTTCTTTGTTGTAAATATTTTCAAGTTCTTTGATTCCTCGGTTCAAATTGTCGTATTTTTCTTTATATATTGAAATTTCGAGATATTTTTCGGATTTTTCTTTAAAATCAAGGATTTGCGCCGCATCAAACTCTCTGCCGCGCAGTTTTTCAAACTGAGCCTCAAAAGCGCCCTGTTTTTCAATGTTTTTGAGCTTTTCAGCGTTTTTGTATTCGTCGGTGAGGGATTTTTGCAGTTCTTTAACAGTTGTTATAGCTGTTCCGTCATTTGAAAAGTCAAATGTGTTCGCAATATTCTTAAAACCGCTCCACATACGGTCAAAAATGCCGTAATCCGCGCCATAATCATAAAAATTTTTATTTGCGTTTTGTGCTGCGTCAAAAAGATACTTTTGAACGAATTCGCGTGCCTCTTTGCGTTCGGCATAAGCCGGTGTTTTTACCGATTGCGCCGATGAGTGGGAAAAGCCCTCAAATTCCTGATTTTGCGGAACATTTTGTGCAAAAATACCACCCGGATTAAAAGCAGGGGCTGTTTTTTCTTTTTCAAGCATTCCCAAAGCGCCAATATCAGTTTTTTTGAATTCGGTATGGCTTGCAAGGAGCTTTGTGAGTTCATCATTCGACAATTTTTCAAGCTCAGCGCGCTTTTGAGCCGCTTTTTCGCCGCTCAGCCCGAGAGAATTTATTATTTGCGTTATGAGAATCGGATCAGCCATTATTCCTAATATTTCTTGCACATTCCTGTTAAATTTATCGGCAAACTCCCCTGAAAACTTTAATATTTCCGGCTTTCTGTCCCCCAAAATAGCTTACTATTCAAGTGTTTTCGCAACTGTAACATTTTATTAAGAAAAATTTCAAAAAAATATTACCCCTGGGCGGGATGATTCTGCGCACGGGATTGGTTATCCTATATACTGTAAAACTGTAAAAAGGAGTAACAAAATGAACGAACATATGGACATCACAATGGATACACGCAGGGCGCATGAGTATTTTTTGAACGAAATCTGCTATTCAATCGGAGCTCATGAGCTCAAAGAGCTCATTGCGAACGATTTGAACAGCTTTAACCTTATAGATGTGCGAAAATATGAAGATTACATCGACGGGCACATTCCGTTTGCGTCGCATGTTCCTGTGCATGAAATTGACGAACATTTGAACATGTTTTCAAAAGATAAGGTGAATGTGGTTTATTCACATTCAATAATTTGCCGAAAAGCTAAGAAAGCAGCCCTCAAACTCACAGAAAAAGGCTATCCGGTAAAAGAACTCACCGGCGGTTTCAAAGCTTGGAAAAAGCATGACTTTGATATTGTGAAAGATTCGGCGGATATGGGATAATTTTGAACGGCAGGGTGCGTTTAGAGCGCATCCTGCTACCTTTTTCAAAAATTTTGTGATATATTTTACCCATGTCATTCACACTACGTCATATTTTCAGGCAGACGAGAAAGTCATCAGATTTATGAAAATTTTAAAAACTTTTTAGAAAAAGAATGTAAAATAACCGGCAGATTGAGCTTTCAGCACAACAATGAAGCTTCTGTGCTGCCGGGTCAGAATCCGCAATCTAGCAAAAAATATTTTGCCCGGTTTTATATCATTATACCGGAAATTAAGGAAGAACTGATATGAAAATTAACGGACTAAGCTCAAAAGTCAGCAATAATATTACATTTAAAGCGAATATTAAAAATTATAAAACTATAATGGAAAGCATTGCACATTCAGACAACTACTTTTATTCAACAGAACGAAAAGTTCATGATATGAAATGCATAAAAGAAGCAGCACGGGAATTAAAAAAGGTTGGCGACCCTGATACTACACTTTTTCCGCTGCGAGTAACTTCAGACAGCGGCATAAATGGAATATATCCGGGCGCTGGCGCTTATCATGACCTTATTTACAGAGTAGAGGTTACTAATAAAAAATTCCCGGGCATCATTTATAATGATAAATACAAAATTCCAAATATCTCATCAGATAGCCCGATAATAGCCGTAGATTTCTTTAAACGTATTATGAATATACCTTATAATCGTACAACTCTGCAGGGTGATTGTTTAAAAAATAATGTAAGAAAGATAGAAACAAGATTACTAAAGCATATTAGCAACCTTGCACAAAAAGATCCGCATGAAATACTCGAAATGTATAATGTTAAAGACAAATACTGGGTTTCTATAGCAAATGAAGTTAAGGGATACATTCCATATACCTATCCGCATATTGAACAAGACAGAAAAATGTTTAACAAAAGCTATACAGAATATGTTTTAAGATATTAGAAAAAAAACAAGCGGACGACGGGACTCGAACCCGCGACGTCAACCTTGGGAAGGTTGCATTCTACCACTGAATTACATCCGCATTTTGAATATAAAAACCGCCGAAATGAAAATCGGCGGTTTTTGTTAGAAAATAGTTCCTAATCCAGCGGTATTGTAAGGGTTTGTCCGATGGAAAGGGCATTCGGGTTGGAAAGCTGGTTTGCTTCCATAAGTTTTGTAACTTTTGAGGGATCATACTTTCCGTAGAATCTAATAATAATGCCTTCCAGCGTGTCGCCGGATTTGATTGTGTAAGTTTCAGAGCTTGTTGGTGCCGGTTTTTGGATATTGTCGGCAGGAATAATGGAAATCTGTGATTTGGCAGGTTTTTCACGTTTAACAAGCTTTGTGGAAGACGAATTGTCAGACATTGAATCAGAGCTGAAACTCAAAAGCGCTGTCATAAGGAACATGCAGACAGCACCCGCAATAAAACCTACTGTGAGGTAAACTCCGGGAGATTTTTCTGATTTTTGACCGACTTTAAAGTTTTGCCATAGAACATCGAGTTCTTTTTCTTTTGAAGGTCTGATGTAAACATTCGGAGCAGGATTTGATTCTTCTTTGAAAGAAGATTTTGCTCTCAATTCCTCAAGAAGCGCCATGCGCTCTTTGGATAAATTCGATCTGTGCAGTGTTGAGCTTTTCATTTGACCTCACTTTGTTGCTTTTAATACATGATAGTCGGCAGGGAATCCGAAAGTCAAGAAATATTATAATATGTATAACATTTCTCAATACTTTGGATTTCACATTTAAAAAATCCCGTTTTTCAGGATTGCATGAATATTTTAAAACCAAACAAAAATTTTTTTGCTATCCCTGTGCGTATAAATTAGGACTATTGATCAGATTGTTTGTCATCTTTCATCAATTTTTCAAAATCGGACGGCTTTATGCTCTGGATAAAGTTTCGAAACTCCTGCGCTTCTTCCTCATCTTTTGCGCTGTCGCAGGAAACCGAACCATTCGCAAGCACATTTGCCGTAACAAAAATCGGCGCATCCACGCGGATAGAAACAGCAATTGCGTCAGACGGGCGTGCGTCAATTTCGAGTTCTTCGCCTTGTTCGTTTTTCAGGTAAATTATTGCAAAATAAGTTTCCTTATCGACGTCATTAATCTCAATTCTGTCGATAGAATAGCCTGTTTTTTCAACGATATCGATGATTAAATCGTGCGTCATGGGGCGCGTAACGGTAATATTTTCAATTTTACGGATAATAGCACTTGCCTCAGCAGAGCCAATCCATATCGGAAGCGCCTTTCTATTTTGCAAATCGTGCAAAACCACAATCGGCGAGCCTGTGCGCGTATCGAGCGCTATTCCCATTACTTTCATCTCAATCATAACGACATTATAGTCCAAAATAATCACTGCGTCTACGCTGAACATACTATTTTTTTCATCAGCAATGCATTATAATAAATTTGTTATACAAACGGAGAAAAAACATGACACAGGTAAAAGCAAGCCACTTACTGGTAAGAACTGAAGACGAAGCAAAAAAGCTAAAAGAAGAAATCCTTGCAGGAAAACCCTTTGAAGACGTTGCAGCGGAAGTTTCTCTCTGTCCGTCAGGCGCAAATGGCGGCGATTTGGGCTTTTTTGGCAAAGGACAAATGGTAAAAGAATTCGAAGACGCTGCATTTTCAATGGAAATCGGCGAAGTTTCAGACCCGATTCAAACCCAGTTCGGCTGGCACCTTATTAAATTAACAGATAAAAGAGACTAATGGCGTAAGGGCTGGCTCCGGTCAGCCCGCCCGTTTTAACAGGAACAATGATTAAAAAACTAAGAAAATATCTCTCAGAAAACAGCCTTGACTATCTTCTGGTCAACACAACCGACGAATTTCTGGTTGAATACAACGAACTCACGAACTGCTCAAGATACTATCTAACAGGCTTTTCGGGCTCTACCGGTGACGCGCTGCTTTCAGAGGAAAATCTCTGGCAATTCGTGGACGGACGCTATCATGAGCAGGCTGACAAAGAAACCGACCCGAAAACCACGACAGTTGTTAAATTGCAGCTCGGCGAAAGTTTTCTTGAAAAAATGGTTGAATTAATCCCCGCAAATGCCGTTCTGGGAGTTGTTTCAAAGAAAATTTCCCTGAATTTTTACAAAGCACTGAAAAAAAAGTGCAGCGCAAAAAAAATCCAAATAAAAGCCCTTGATTTTGACCCAGTTGAAAAATTCGTTGAGCTGAAAACCGCTGACAGCAAAGAACCTGCCCGAAAAATCAGCACAAAAATCGCAGGTGTAAGCGCGGATGAAAAGTTTTTAAAAATCTCCAAAAAGCTGCGGAAAAAACAGGTTTACCTTGAAACAAATCTTGAAAATATCGCATATTTTACAAATTTGAGGCAGTATAAAACCCCGTTCAGTTCTGTTTTTAAGGCAAAACTGGCGATTTACAAAGAAAAAGCGGTAATTTTCACAGACGAAAAAATCGAAATCCCCGGTGAACGCTTTGAAACAAAGCCCATGTGCGAATTCAAAAGCTTTCTTCCGGAAAAATTCGAAGCTCTTTATGTTCCCTCGACGATTAATCTTGCGGATTTCAGGCTGATTAAGCAAAATTCTTCACCATTGCGGAAAAATCGGATTTCGTTGATGAAATCAATCAAAAATGAGGCGGAAATTGCGCATTTTAAAAAGAATTTTGAAAGAACCGACAAGGTCGTTGAAAAAATCGGGAAAATGATTGCAAAAAATGATGATTTGAACGAAGCTCAGCTCGCAGAAGAAGTCGAAAAAGGCTATCTGGAGCAGGGAGCGTGCCAGTTGAGCTTTAAAACCATCCTCGCAGCGGGCGCAAACTCCTCAATCATCCACTATTCGCACCCGTCGCGTGACGTCAGGGTAAAAGAGGGCGATTTTGTGCTGCTTGACTGCGGCGGGCATTTTGAGGGCGGCTATTCGACTGATATCACGAGAACTTTTATAAAAGGCGAGCCGGATGAGCTTCAAAAATGCGTTTACACAACGGTTTTGCGCATGTTTTTAAACGCTTATCATCATAAAGTTACCTCAAGAACAACCGGTGCAACGCTTGACAGGATTGCCCGAAAAATCGCAAAAAAATCGGGCTTGCTCGATGAAGGTTTCAATTTCAACCACGGTCTGGGACATGGTGTGGGCATAAATGTGCATGAAATGCCCCCGACAATTTCCTGCGGGGCGATGGGAAAGAAATTTCTCAAAGAAAACATGGTTTTCACAATCGAACCCGGGCTTTACAAGAGCGGTTTCGGTGGTGTAAGGCTTGAAAATACCGTTTATTTGACCAAAAAAGACGGTAATTTTGTTATACAATCGTTATCTAAGATGAAATTTGAGCCAAAGTGCATCGACGAATCGCTTTTAAATGAACAAGAGAAAATCTGGCTCAAAAACTGGCAGGAACAAAAATGATTACACTAAATATCACAAGAATCGGCAAACGCACTAATATTCAATACATGACAACAGACAAAACAAGACATTTTGCAAAAAATTTTGCAAAAGAAATAATTTCCGCCGTACCAAAAACACAGGGGCAGGAGATTAATATAGTTTTGAAAGACAAACCCGTAAGACGCATGCTGCGTGAGTTTGTAGAAATGAGTATTGACGATATGAAGCTGAATTTCAGCATGATTTTAAAAGGCGGAAAACCCTGGGAAAAACCTAAAAAAATTGAAAGCTATTTGAGCGGTGAAGAGTTCAGACTTATATCGCACGGAATAAAAATCAACAAAAAAGAGGGTTCGTTTGTACAAAGAATCGCTTCCGCCCTGCAAAACCTCCAGAATAAAGGCTAAAAAATGAAAAAAATCGAAAGTCTGTCAAATCAGGAAATAAAAGAAACAGCAAAATTAGCGCAAAAAAAGTATAGAAACGCGCAGGGACTTTTTCTGCTTGAGGGTTACAAGCCGATTTTTGAGGCGTTCAGCGAGGGTGTTGGGATAAAAACCGTTTACACGACGGAAGAAAACCTTTCAAAATTCGATTTTATAAACGAAAAAATAACCCTTGTTACAGAACCGGTTCTTGAAAAAATCTCAACAACCGAAAGCATGCCCGAAGCCGTTGCTGTCGGGCGTCAGAGGGCATTTAAAATTGAAGAATTAAAAGAAAAACGCAGAATTGCGCTTCTTGAAAACATAAAAGACGCGGGCAACCTCGGAACGATACTGAGAAGCGCTGCCGCATTCGGATTCGACGGGGTGGTTCTTGCGGGCGACACGATTGATATTTACAACCCGAAAGTTGTGCGCTCTGCTGTTGGCGGGCTTTTTAAGCTTCCGGTTGTGAAAGTCAACTCCCTAAATGACGCAAAATTCGACGGATTCAAATACATTGCGTCTGTTGTAAACCGTGAAAACGTCAAAAATCCTGAAAAAATCGACTATTCAGCGCCATTTGTGCTCATGCTGGGTTCAGAAGCCGACGGGCTCACCGAAGAAGCGGTAAAAATGGCGGATATCCTCACAACAATCCCTATTTCGGAAAAAACCGAATCTCTGAACCTCAGCTGCGCCGCGTCGATTCTTTTTTATATTTCATCTAATCTAGTGTCGCCTTAGTCGATTCGCCTACGCGAACCGCCCAAGGCTCA
>URHD01000040.1 GCA_900547585.1 uncultured bacterium
TTTCATCGTAAAATGTGTGCAAATATTCTTCGCCGCTGCGGTCGTAAACAATCCTTTCGCGCATAATCTTTCCGGCGTTATCATCATAGAATGTTTTTACATAAGGTTTTGAATTTTTTTGAAATTCTTCAACGGAAAATCTACCGTCAGCTTCTTTTCGGCTTATTATTTCGGGGGTTTTGCCATTTGAGGAATATTTTACGGATAAAATCGGGTTTTCAATGTCATACGGCGGATAAATACTTTCCTGATAAAGACTTCCGTCCGGTCTGAAAACATAATTTGCAAAACCCTTTTCGCCTTCATTTGTTGTTGTTCTTTTTGTTAGTTCTGCAGGTTTTCCGTTTTTTCTGTAAACATTTCTTGATTCAAAATTGCCGTCAATATATTTTGTTTCGGTTGTTCTGCCTTTGGAAAATTCCCGTATTGTGTGGGGCGAATTTTCGCCGTTATCATAAATTTCTTCGGTTTTTAACAACCCGTTTTCAAAGTTTTTTTTTGATTTTAAAGAAAACGGTGCGCTGTCATAAAATTCTTCTTCGTTAATTAGCACATTGTTGAAAAATTCCTGTCTTTTTTCAATAAGTTTTGTGCCTTTTTTGTAAATTTCAGTTTTTTCATAGCCGGAAATGTCTTTTGTTGTTTTGCTTAGAAGGGAATTGTCTTTTGTGTTGTATTTGTAAACTGTTATGTTCCCGTTTTCATCTGTTTCTTTTTTCTCGTAAATTCTGTTTTTTTCAATATTTTCTGTGTCGGTTTCGACTTTTATTCCCTCATCTTTGTCAAAATTGCATCCGAACATCGCCTGTTTTGCTCTTTCTTCGTGAATTGCAGGCGATTTCTTTTCGTTTGTTGATAACCGGTTTATTTTTTCGACTTTCATAATTTTTTTATCGGCAAAAATTCAAAAAACTTTAAAAAATAATCCGCTCTGTTACTTTTTGTAACGGAGCGGGCTTTAAATTGCTTTATTGTAAATTATAAAGACTTTAAATATTCGTCCATAGCCTTTGCAGCGCGCTTTCCGGCGCCCATTGCGTTGATAGCGTTGGATTCGCCGACAGGAGCGACGTCGCCGCCGGCAAAAACACCGTCTATCGAGGTTTTTCCGGTTTCTGCATCGACAATAATGTATCCGCGATTGTTTGTTTCGAGCTGTAGCCCCTCATTTTCCGCTGATTTTTGAATAATCGGGTTCGGACCCGTGCCGAGCGCAACAATAACCGTGTCAACATCCATATCTTCAAATTTTCCGGTGCCGACAGGGCGTCTTCTGCCGCTTTCATCGGGTTCGCCGAGCTCCATTATCTCAAATTTCATGCCGTTGGCATAACCATCCTTGTTGTAGATTTCAACAGGCGCATGCAGGAACTTGAAGATTACGCCTTCTTCCTTTGCATGGCGGATTTCTTCAAGACGCGCCGGCAATTCAGCTTCTGTTCTTCTATAAACGATATAAACTTCTTCATAACCCACTCTGACGGCAGTTCTGGCTGCATCCATCGCAACATTTCCACCGCCGATGATTGCTGCTTTTTTGCCGACTTTAAGCGGGGTCGGTGTGTCGGGCAAATTTGCCTGCATGAGGTTTACGCGGGTTAAAAATTCGTTTGCACTGTAAACCCCGTTGAGATTTTCGCCCGGAATGTTCATCATTTTGGGCAATCCGGCGCCGGAACACAGAAAAATTGCGTCATAGCCGTCGTCTTTAAGCTGGTTTATGGTTATTGATTTTCCGACAATAACGTTTGTGTGGAATTTTACGCCGATTTTTTTCAAAGATTCAATTTCTCTGTCCAAAACCGTTCTCGGAAGCCTGAAAGGCGGAATTCCATATCTCAAAACGCCGCCGAGCTTATGAAGTGCCTCAAAAACCGTTACGTCGTATCCGAGCTGCCTTAAATCCGCAGCCGCAGTAATTCCTGCACAACCGGAGCCGACAATTGCTACTTTTTTGCTGTTGGGCTCGATTTTGTTCATTTTAGCGTTTGTTTTGTCGCCGACATAGCGTTCAAGAGCTCCGATTGCGACCGGTTTTCCCTTGATTCCGAGAATGCAATTACCCTCGCACTGACGTTCCTGCGGGCAAACTCTGCCGCAAACAGACGGCAGCATGCTTGTCTGGCGGATGATTTCGCCGGCTTTTTCAAGGTCGCCCTCTTTTACTGCGGCGATAAAATCCGGAATATGGATATTTACAGGGCATCCCTGCACACATTTTGCGTTTTTGCAGTGGAGGCATCTTGACGCTTCGAGTTTTGCCTGTTCATCTGTGAAATTCTCTTCAACAGCCTCAAAATTTGTTCTTCTGACTTTCGGATCCTGTTCTTTCGGGTGCTGTCTTTCTATTTTCTCCATAATTACCTCTAAATTCAAATTATTTTGCCTAATAAAATTATATAATAAAAAGCCGATGAGATTAAATGTAACATTTTGTTAAGGGTGCTGAAATTCGCGCACGCAAAAAGTTTTTATATATATAAGTAAGTGGTTATAAGAAGAAATGAGCAAAAAAAATGGGCAATCCTTTTGACGCAGCACGAATAGATGAATCCAAAAAGCTTAAAGGCGCACAGGGCGCAGGCTCAACCCAATCTGCGGAATCTGTTCAAGATCGTGAGCAAAAAGAGCTGAAATCTACCGATGTTTATTCTTATGCCGGTTCAAACAACGCAAACTGGGGCAATCTTGACGGATTTGAGCGAGTTAGCGTTGAAGAAGATGATGACAATGTGATTAATGATGTAATTGCCGAAAATAAAACCCAAGAGGGCGAAGAAGCCGTTGACGGTGCAGAAGAAGCTATAAAAGGCGCCGAGGATAAAGAAAAAGAGGCAGAAGAAGCCAACGAACAAAAACAACCCCAGAATAAAAAGGTTCAAAACGATAAAAAACAGAGCAAGACTGATGACGCTCCTGCCGCAAACGCAGGTGTGAGCGTGCAAACACCTGCACAATCAGGCGGAACAGGGTCAACTGCCCCGGTTTTGACGCAGGGCGCCTCCGGTAATCTAACCGCAAAAGCTCCTCAGGCGCAGGTTGGTGCAATGGCTGACAGCACTGATGATTCTGACAAAAAAAGTCAGCTCAGCGGACTTGCCTCGCAGGAAGAAGCGGGAATCAGCAGTTATTCTACAAATTTATCAGGTTATAACACATCAAATGCCGCTGTAGCATCCAATAACCAGGCAGCAAATCAGCAAAAAAGTGTTGCCGGTCAGGCTGCTCTTGAGGGCGTTCAGGCATCGGGTACAATTGCATCGGGCGGTGCAAAAGTCGCTGATGGCAAGGGTTCTATAACATCCGGTCAGGCACAAATCCAGCAGGCTGCAACTCATGAAGCAAAAGCTGCTGCCTCTCAGGCAAAAGCAACTATTGCAGCCGGAAAAGCCGCTCAAAAAGCCGGAAAAGCCGCTCAACATACTGCAAAAGCAGCAACTAAAGCCGGAGAAGGCACAGCAAACGCTTCTACTGCTTCCGCTCTTGCCTCAGAAGCTGCTTCTGAAGCTTCAACAGCAGCAGGCATGATGTCTAACCCGTTTACAGCAGCAGCAGGTGCGGCTTTAATGAGCAAAGCTGTAGCTACAGCAGGTGATTCAGCAGGTAAGGCTGCTGTTGCGACTACAAAGTTTGCGGAATCAGCCAAAGAGGGCACAATGAGTGCCAAAGAAATGGCTGAATCTGGTAAAGAAATGGAAAAATCCGGAAAAGAAACGGTAAAAGCCGGAAAAGAGCTTGCAAAAGCGGTTCCTAAAAAGGCAAAAGGTGCTGCTTCAATTGCAAAAGGTACATCAGAAGTCGCAAGCGGCGCAAAAACCGTTGCTGACGGAACAAAAGCCCTGCAAGATGCAGTTACAAAAGAAGATACAGCAAACGCCAGTGCCGCAAACTATCAGGCGCTTGCCGCTTCCGCACAGCAGGAAGTAAATAATTATATGAACGGTTTGATGACATCGAGCCAGCAAATTTCCAACGCTGTAACCGAAGCAATGAAGATTTCCGGACAAAACGGCACAACAACCGATGCGCCGACCGGTAATTCTTCAGGTTCTGCCTCTGCAAATGCCGGCGGTACAGCTTCCGGCTCAAACAGCCCGTTTAGCGGTCTTGCTATAGGCGGTGCTGACGAATCAGGCGGAGCATCTTCTGCATCAAAAACGCAGAAAACCCAATCAAACCAGCAAAATAACAAAAAAAATAACAAAACCGAAAATAAAACCGCAAATAATAATAACAACGGCGGCAACGGAGCTCTAAAAGCAGAAAACAAAACCGCACAGGTTCAAAATAACTCAGTTCAGAATGCAAGCGCGCAAACCGGCTCGCAAAATGTAAATCCATTCCTTTTGAATTTGAAATAAGGGGGCGCAGTGTTCAAGTGCACAAAAAAACGTGCTGTCATTCCGAACTTCTTTGAAAAAGGGGACGCCAGAGCCACAGGCGATGGCTGTGATCCTGTCTCCGTAGTGAAGCGGAGTGTCGGAATCTGTTTGATGAGAAATATTTAATTAAACGGGTTCGACCCTGAACCAAGTTCAGGGTGACAAAAAGCGTGCCGTTATGCTGAAACTGGTTCAGCATCGCAAAATTTAAGCAAATATGCCAGAATTCTGCCTAAATTCCTGCTTTTGCCGATTTTAGAATGCCAATCCATTTTGTTTTGTCGGCTTCTGAAATTACGCCTTTTTTTGCGTAATGAATATGGTAAATTGCTGTCGGAGTTTGAATTATTCTGGCGATTTCTGACTCTTTGCCCTGATCAAAAGACCATTCGTAAAGAATTTCGCTGTTTGTTTCGTGAAGATTTTTTCTCACGAATGATTTTTTTGTGTCTTTTGCCATGTTTTCAATGGGCGCAATGTGCGACGCAAGGTATTCTGACGGAGAATACTGAAAAGAATCGTTAAGCGCAAAATACTGAACAGTCACAAGCTCTGTCCACTGGTAATTTTTGACATCTTCACCCTTTTTCCCGTATTCGGTTATTCCGTTTTTATCGTTTGCCACCTCATAAGCCTTTTCCCACACCGTTTTGTCCAGCGGAATATCGACTTTGTATGACGGAACAGCGTTTTTCGGGTTAATTTTTTCTCTTATCGGGATGTCGCCCTGTGCGTTCCAGTTTCTTTCTTCCCGTTTTATCTCGTTAATGAGGTTTTTGTAATATGCTTTTGATGAATCGGGCATGGATTCCAGCGCAAGTGCTGTTTCGTAAAAATCAATTGAGGAAGCATAGTCATGCTGCTTTCTTTTTAACTCTCCGAGAAAAGTATATGCGTTCCACCTCGAAGGAAACTTTGAAACGGCATCTTGAAGAACTCTTTCTGCAGATGTGTCATCGCCTTTATACATATAGCTTGTGCCCAGATAACACATTGCGCTGTAAGAGTCAGGATGTGCGTTCAGAGCATTTGTGAAGTCAATGATTGCCACATCGTAGTCTTTTTGTTCGTAGGCTTTCATTCCTTTGTCAAAATCCGCATTAGGATTGAAGATTTTCTCCAAATCCACAGATTTTGTGCACCCGCATAATGCTATTATTGACGAAATTATTAATAATGTCGAAAGTTTCTTTTTCATGTTCCTTTTTTCAGGCTCTTATCTGTCACGGAGCTTTGCAAGAAGATTGAGAATCTCAATGTAAAGCCATACCAGCGTAACCATTAGTCCGAAAGCACCGTACCATTCAAAATGTTTGGGCAAAAGGTTTTCTTCAGCTCTCTGGATAAAATCAAAGTCTAAAAGCAGGCTTAAAGCAGCAATTACAACAATAACGGCGCTGATTCCTATGCTCAAAGGCGATGAACCGGTTATGAACGGCAATGAATGTCCGAAAAATCCCATAATAAAATTAATAAGATACATCGCAAGAATCGTGACCATTGATATAAAAAGCACGCTTCTGAATTTTTCCGTAACTTTGATAATTTTTGTCTTGAATAAAAACAGCATTACAAAAAGTGCACCGAAAGTGCCAGCGATAGCCTGAATCGCGATTCCCGGGAACTGCACCTCCAGAAGAATTGAAATTCCACCCAAACAAGCTCCTTCCGCAAATGCATAAACAGGCGCAAGATAAGGCGCGGTTTTGGGCTTAAACGATATTATCAAAGCAAGTATAAATCCGGCAATCAACCCTATCATGGTTGTCATCATAACTTTGTCCGCATAGCCCATGTATGCTTCATAAACTACTGCGGCTGCTGAAACAGCAAGAATTGCGAACAAAATGAACGCTTTATTTACTGCACCTGAAGCAGTCATTGGCGCTTCGCCCAAAATCTGCTGGTTATTAAATCTATCGCCCGAAAAAACGGGATTTGAGCTTCTGAACATAAATCTCACTCCTCAATAAATAACTTATACAAAAACATTTTACCACATTTTTCACAGGTGAAAATACTCCTGTTGTTTTTTTCGGATATAATTGTTAAAGTCGAAGTTCCGATTTATAATCCGTTAAGCGGCAAGACCTAAGGAGAGAAAAAATGACTGAACTGCTCAAAAACGCACTAGATTTATTTTATGCAAACAAATATGAAGAAGCTGTTGAACAATTCCTTAAAATGGAAGAGGAAGACGACCAGAACGCGCGTCTTTTGAACAATATCGGTCTTTGTTATGCAAATTTGGGTGATTATGAAAAAGCTCACTGGTACTACGGAAAGGCTCTTGCTCTTGACACGAAACAGGCACAAACTTATGTTAATGAAGCGGATTTGCTTTTTAAAGAGCACAGAATTCTCGACGCAATCGAGCTTTTGCAAAACGCGGTCTATGAGCTGCCTGAAGACGTGACAACAAGGCATTATCTTGCGCGTGTTTACATGGAAGACAAGCGTTATGAGGAGGCGATTCAGGCTCTGGATGCGGTTCTTGAACTTTCTCCGAAAAATCCTGATGCGCATTGGGATTTGGGCATGGTTTATTTTGAATTAGGTGACTGGCACAGCGCTATAGGCAATTTTGAGCAGGTTCTTGAAGTTGTTGAAAACAATCCACTCATTTATTATCAGACAGGGCTTGCTTATGAGGCAAATGACGAGCAGGACAAGGCTATTTCAAATTATATGAAAGCTATTGCTGCAAATCAGACTTTTCCGCTCGCTTATAAAAAACTCGGAATGCATTTTGCAGCGCGCGGCGACAGGGATGGGGCGATTGAATATTATGAAGATTATCTGAAATTCGATTTGCCAGAACAGGAAAAAGAAGAAATCAACCGCCGTGTCAGGGAAATAAAGGTAAAAGCCGGTGAAGTGAATTAGTGGGTGTAGATTTTTGTTTAAAATCTGATTTTTCAAGCCACTGCAACCCTGAAACAAGTTCAGGGGGACAAAAAACGTATTGTCATTCCGAAATTGCAGCTCCTCTTGTTTGTGAGGAACGAGCAATACAAGGGAGGGTACCCTTTAGGGTAATTCGGAATCGCAAGATTGAACTCCATAAACGGTTAAGCAGGTTTAGTCCTGCAAAATTAACACATTCATCTTCAAAAATCGTAATATTAGGACAATTTTTTGTACATAATTGTTTTTTTAATCTACAATAATGATATAAAGGGGAATACGGATAGCGGTTGATGTTAAACAATGCCTCAAAAGCCTCAATAAGAAACAGTTTGCGCGAGTACAACGACTTGATTGAAACGATTGCAAAAATCGAGTTTAAAAAGTTGTCGTCAGCTTATCTTATTGATTTTTCAGAGCTTATAAATATCGGAACACAGGTTATTCATCACCTGTGTACGAGTTCTAACATCGAAAATTACAACAAATCCTACATTTCAACAGCAATCAAATGGGCAATCAGAAACGAAGTCCGCAGAAGATACAAATGGTATTCCTTAAAAACCAAAAAGGCCCCCGTGCCTACCGAAGAAAATAAAGGCGAAATCCGTGACGCAGTTTATAAAGCCATTCTTTCAATTGATGAAATGGCGGACGCCGAAAATCCTACCCAGATAAAGGACGAATCAATGTCCCCTGAAGACTCAATTGTGTTCAACGAATTGAGTACAGGACTAAAAGAAGCGATTAAAAAACTTCCCACGAGAGAACGCGAACTTATTGAGGCAAAATTCTTCAAAGACAAAAAATTAAGAGAACTGTCCGATGATTTTAACATTTCACCCTCAAGAATCTCCAGAATTATCCAGTCCGGATTGAACAAAATCAGAAAAGAGCTGGAAAAGAATAATCTGGTTTAAGTATAAAATGAAATAATCTGCATCACGCAAACAGCGCTTCAACATAATCTTTTGCGTCGAAATCTTTTAAGTCTTCCATCTTTTCGCCCACACCGATTAATTTAACCGGAAGGTTCATTTCCCGCGCAATAGCTATAATTATCCCGCCTTTTGCCGAGCCGTCGAGCTTTGTGAGGGCGACGGATGTGAGATTTACGCATTCTGTGAAAACTTTGGCCTGCGAAAGCCCGTTTTGTCCGGTGTTTGCGTCTAAAACGAGAATTGTTTCGCGAAGAGCCTCCGGAGCCTGTTTATCAATAACCGACTTAACTTTTTGCAGCTCCTGCATAAGATTAAATTTGTTCTGCAAGCGTCCTGCCGTATCAACCAGCACAACGTCAAAATTTTCGGATTTTGCTTTTTTTATTGCGTCAAAAACCACAGACGCGGGGTCAGCACCGTCATTTCTGACAATCTGCGCACCTGCACGCTCGCTCCAGATGTTGAGCTGTTCTTCTGCGGCTGCTCTGAAAGTGTCGCCTGCTGCAACAAGGACTTTTTTTCCCTGTATTCTAAATCGGTTTGCGAGTTTGCCGATGAGCGTGGTTTTTCCAGCGCCGTTTACCCCGACAATAAAGTAAATATTTAACTCCCCGTCTTTGTACGAAAGCACGTTTGAGCCGGCGTTTTGAAGAATAGACGAAAATTCATTTTTTAAATATTCTTTAACCTGTGATGGCTTCAATTTTTGACCGGAACGGAGCTTGTCAACGATTGCTGACGCCGTATTCACGCCTAAATCTGCCTTGATTAGCAGCTCTTCCATGTCATCAAGGATAAATTCATCAAATTCTTCCTCGTCCTGCAGCCTTGAAACAACATTCCCGACAAGAGTTTCGGAGGTTTTTTCAATTGTTTTTTTTAAGTTGTCAAAAGTCAGTGAAAAAAAGCCCTTTTTTTCTTCCGGCTTATTTTCGCTGTTTTGTGGCTCATTCTGGTCTTTTTTCTTAAAAAAATCAAACATTACTTATCTTTTTTTGCTGCCTTAATTTCTTCAACAACTTTGCCTAAAATTCCGTTAATGAAAGAGGATGAATCGTCGGTGGAGTACTTTTTTGCAAGCTCCAGAGCCTCATCAATAACAACTTTCATCGGAACATTTTCAATAAACATCAATTCTGCAATCGAAATGCGCAAAATATCCTTGTCAATTTTTACAAGGCGGTCAATATCCCATCCGTGAGCATATTTCTTGATAAGAGTGTCAATTTCATCGCTATGTTCTTTGTATGCGTTGGCTATTTCAAAAACGTAGCTTTTTACGTCGCCGGTATGTTCAAGCGCGGTCATTTCAGCTATTTCTAGTGCCAGAACGACTTTGTCCGCAATATCAATCATTTCATCAATGCGTCCGGTCATATCAGACGTCATCGGCAGCGGAACAGGCACATTTGCCACATTCAGCGGGCGTGAAAGGTTGATTTCTGAGTCTGCTTCGTAGGTTTCAATGTCTTCTTTCATCTTGTAAAGACCGCCGAGGCTGATTTTTAGCTCTTCTGCGGCGTTGTTTGTCAAGGTTCTTACAGATTTGAGGACAATATCTTCAAATTCTGTCTGGTTGTATTTTGTAATTTTTTTATCAAACTGGGAAAACAGTATCAATGCCAGTTCCCTTGCTGCTCTGCGTGCTTGCATGTCTATATTCCTATTTAAATTTTTCTTATTTTTTATTAAGACACAAAAAAACGCAAAATAAAAGAAGAATTTTAAACTTTATGCCGTGAAAAAAAGAAATATGAAAGTGTTTTCTTTGTAGAGACTATGAACCCTACCCATTTTGGGCGGGAGAATCGGAACGGAAAAAAAATACTTTTATATTTCTTTGGAATTGCAATAATTTTTGTAATGGCAGATTGCTTCTGCGCAAAATGTATGGATTTCCCTTTTCCGTTCCGATTCCCCCGGCGTGCGCAATTTTATTCTTTGACTTTACGATTTTCGACGCCTCCGCCATAGTCACTCCAAAGGGAAATCCAGACATTTTGCTTTGGAAGTTCTATGTTTTTTATTATTTGATGTTTTCCTTTTTTTTATATAAAATTTTTATATAGAAAAATAAGAGGGAGTACTATGTCCGAGCAAAAAAGTATGGAATATAAAGATACATTGAACCTGCCGCAAACCACACTGGCAATGCGTGCTAATGCGGCTCAAAAAGAAGTCGAAACACAAAAATTCTGGGAAGAAAACAAAATTTATGAAAAAAATCTTGCCCAGCGTGATAAAGCGAACAAATTCATCCTCCACGACGGGCCTCCGTATTTGAGCTCCGACAAAATCCACATTGGGACTGCACTGAATAAGATTTTGAAAGATATTGTAATAAAATACAAATCCCAGCGCGGTCATTATGCACCTTACGTTCCGGGCTACGATGCTCATGGGCTTCCAATTGAAAATGCCGTTGTGAAAAAAATCAAAGGCGGAAGAGAAGCAATCTCCCCCGCAGAATTGCGCGCAAAATGCAGAGAATTTGCAATGCAGAACCTCAAGGGGCAGGAAGCAAACTTCAAACGTCTTGGCGTTTGGGGCGACTGGGAACATCCTTATATTACAATTGCACCTGAAGTTGAAGCCGAACAGGTCAGAATTTTCGGCGAAATGTACAAAAAAGGCTATATAGAAAAAGGGTTAAAACCAGTTTACTGGTGCGCCTCATGCGAAACCGCGCTTGCAGAAGCAGAAGTTGAATACGCAGACCACACTTCGACTTCGATTTATGTGAAATTCAAATTTGAGCCCGAAGATATGGCTGAAATCTACAAAAAAGCAGGAGTTCAAACAGAAAAACCGCTTTTCGCCGTAATCTGGACAACAACTCCCTGGACAATCCCTTCAAACCTCGCAATTTGCTTGAACGCAAAGCTTGAATATTCGCTCGTAGAATACAAAAATGCTGTTTATACAATCGCACAGGGGCTTTTGGCAAATTTTCTTGCTGATAACGGCATTGAAGAAAAAGATATCAAAATTCTCGGCTCCCTGACAGGTGCAGAACTTGAAAATTATAAAACAAAACACCCGCTTTACGACCGTTTCAGCCCTCTGCTCAACGGTGACCATGTTACTCTCGATGCAGGTACCGGATGCGTTCACACTGCGCCCGGACACGGCCTTGAGGACTGGGAAGTCTGCCAGAAATATGGAATCTCTGTTCTGTCGCCTCTTGACTCAAAAGGCTGCTGGACAAGCGAGGTGCCTGATTTGGAGGGCGTACCTTATTACAAAGGAAATGCGATTGTTATCGAAAATCTTGAAAAAGCGGACGCTTTGATGTCAAAAGCCGACATCAGCCACAGCTATCCGCACTGCTGGCGCTGCAAAAATCCGGTAATTTACCGCGCTACACCACAATGGTTCGTCAGAGTTGACAAATTCCGTGAAGAAACCCTCGAAGAAATCAAAAAAGTAAAATGGATTCCCGCCTCCGGTGAACAGAGAATCTCAAACATGGTTTCATTGAGAAGCGACTGGTGTATTTCGCGCCAGAGAGCATGGGGCGTGCCGATTCCGGTCTTTTATTGTGAGGATTGCGGTGAAGCTATCGTTACTGACGAAACAATAAAAAAAGTAGCGGATTTATTCGACAAAGAATCCTCTGACGGCTGGGTAAAACACAGCGCAGAAGAGATTCTGGGCGAAAATTTTATCTGTCCGAAATGCGGCAAAAAACATTTCAAAAAAGAAACCGACATTATGGACGTGTGGTTTGATTCGGGCATTACGCACCGCGCAGTTGTCGAAAAAAGACACGAAGAACTCGGACATTTGCCGGTTGAAATGTACTTGGAAGGCTCCGACCAGCACAGAGGCTGGTTCCAGTCTTCACTTTTGACTGCTGTTGCAACAAGCGGAAAAGCACCTTACAAAACCGTTCTCACCCACGGATTTGTGCTTGACGGCGAGGGCAGAAAAATGAGCAAATCGCTCGGAAACGTAGTTCTTCCGCAGGAAGTTACAAAAGTCTATGGCGCTGACGTTTTGAGGCTCTGGGCGGCTTCTGTGGACTACAGAAATGACGTAAAAATCGGCGAAAACGCAATTAAACAGCTCGTTGAAATCTTCAAAAAAATAAGAAATACATCAAGATTCCTGCTGGGCAACCTTTTTGACTTTGACCCGGCAAAGGATTACGTTGAATACAAGGATTTAAAAGCGCTTGACAAATTTGCGCTCCACAAGCTCAATACCCTGATTTCAAATGTAACGGAAGCCTTTGAGGATTACGAATTTTACAAATACTTCCAGCAGCTGCAAAACTTTGCTGCGGTTGATTTGAGCTCGTTCTATCTTGATATTGTAAAAGACAGGCTCTACACAGCGGGCAAAAAATCCCTCTCAAGACGCGCCTGCCAGACCGTGCTTTATGAAATTTCGCAGGCTTTGACGAGAATCCTCGTTCCTGTTATGCCGCATCAGGCTGAAGATATCTGGCAAAACACGCCCGAAGCTCAAAGAGGCGGATTGGAAAGCATTTTGCTCTCTGATTGGCCCGAAATGAAAGAAGAATGGAAAAATGAGGCTCTTGAGGAGGAATTCACGAAGATTCTTAAATTGAGAGAAATCGTTTCAAAAGCGATTGAGCCGTTAAGAGCGGAAAAAATCATCGGAAGCTCGCTTGAGGCTGCTGTTTACGTAAAAGGTGGCGAGGAAACGCTTTTGAAAAAATATGAATCTGAACTTGGCAATATTTTCATTACATCGCAGGCTGTTTTGACAGACAAAGCGCCGGAAAACGTACTGAATGAGCTGACAGAAGACGATTACACAATCTATGTGACCAAAGCACATGGCGAAAAATGCGAAAGGTGCTGGAAATACAGAAAAATGGAAGACGGAAAAACCATCTGTGCCGAGTGCCTTGAGGCTGTTAACGAATAATCGAAAAAAGCTCCGGAATCCGGAGCTTTTTGATAGCAAAAAATATTTTTACGGGATTTAAATAATTATGAAAGTTGCACAGAACTGTTTTATTCCCCGTATAAACAATATTTTTTCCAAAAAGCAGAATCACCCTGTTTCTTTTGGCGGAGCCGGTGATTCATTCGTCTTGGGGGACAGCTGCATTGAAAAAGTTAATATTTCTACGCGTGAGCCGGCAGTTTTTAAAAAGCCTATACCTCTTTTGCAGGCAATGGTTGTCCTTGCCCGTTCTGAAAACAAAGATTTAGCGGAAATTTTGAACAGAAAATTGTTTCAAAAAGAAATGATTGCCGCATTCGCCTCTGAGGTTATGAATATTCCTGAAATTTCAGATATAAAAGTAAAAAGTCTTTTTGGTCTGGGATGTTTTGCGATGGTTTTTGAGACGGAAGACGGAAAAATATTGAAAATTCTGGAAGGAAATCATTTTCCGCGTAATCGTAAACCCGATGATTTTGACGCACCCATCGAAAAATCAGGCAAAGGGCGCTATCTCTATTATTATCTTGAAAAAAAGGGCAATGTTGATGATGTCAGCGGGAAAGAAATAGAAGATTTATGCAAATATATTGAATCAAAAGGCTATATTTTAAAGGATGTGAAATATTTGGATGGCGCAATAAAAAAAGAACAATTTGCGAAATTTGATGACGGCAAAGTCTATCTTCTCGACCCTCAATGCGCAATAAAACGCTAAAATTGTTAATTTATGTAAATGTAGAATGTTTTTTTTAGCAATTCATCGTTTTCAGGTTCATTGTCTGATTATGATTAAAAATATCCCACTAAATACCCGAATTTATCGTCCCTCAGCGTATCAAGCTGCGCCGTCATTCAAATCAGTGCCGGTTCAAACTCTTACACATACAAATATAGGCAGCTGTCTTGAAGGTTTTATCGGAAAAGTGCGCGTAAGAAACGCTGCTGACAGGCAGGCTTGTTATCTTGATGTTTTTAAGAAATTTATTGACAGAAATACGGAAAATTATGCACTTAAAAACGAAGCGGGGGATATTGTCGGAGAAATAGATGTTTCTATAAGAAAACTTTTGCCAAATCCTTATGATTGTCATCAAAATGCGGGTGATCCCAGCCATGTTTTTGTTGATAATTTGCGGAATTACTCAATGCCGGGAACCCCTTATACCAAAAAGGGGCTGAATTATTTAAAAGACATCGGAACGCGGCTGCTTCAGATTGCCCAACGCCGCAGCGATGAGGCCGGCTGTCTTGGTAATATAAAACTGATTTCTAAAAATGAGTCAAAGCCCTGGTATTTGAATGTTATCGGTATGGCGGAAGAATTTCCTGCATTACCCGGTTTTAAATTCAGAATCGGCAATCCGAATGCTCTGTATTTGCCCCCACATAATAAAGAACCGTTATCCCGCCTGCAAGGCGGATTATAAATAAAAAATGAGGTTCTGGCAGCCCAAAATCATAACGCGCTGACAGAATCAACGCCCATTTCTTTCAATATAGCAATATAAGTGTTGTAATAAACACCGACAGCGTTGATATATTCATTCAGATACTCTTGATGGGTGTGCTCGTTTATAATCAGGTTCATCAAATTAGCCTGCCCTTTTTGATAACGTGCTTTTGCGAGTTTTAGAATTTCCTTTGATTCGTCAAGAATGTCGCTGTAATGCTCAACATTCTCTTTTGCAATCAAAAATTTGTCATAATTCGTTTTCAGCGTGTTTTTAGTAATGTTTACTCGCGCTTTGTAATCAAGTTCTGTCTGCTCAATGGCAAGCTTGGCACTTTCAATCTCGGGTGTATAGCGGTAAAGTACGGGCATATCCGCACCTACGGCAACAAAAGCGCCTGTGAGATGTTCGCCGTCGGATTTGTCACCCATTGAAAAAGCATACCCCCCGCCGACTGACACATCCGGAATTCTGTTTCTTTTGGCAACTTGCAGCTCTTTTTTGCTTTTTTCTATGTTTAATTTGGCAAGCTGTAAATCATGCCTGTGCTCCATTGCCATTTTTTCAGCCTCATCATAAGAAGGCACCTCGATTTCGTTCAAAAATGACTTGTCAAAAAGAGAATCTTCAAGCGAGTCATAGAAAGTGTCATTATTTTCAAGGTTTAGCACCCTGTTAAAATTGTATCTGGCTGTTTTTACGTTTGCTTTTGCTTTGTTAATCGCAATTAGCTGCTTTTTAAGCCTCATATCAGCCTGTAGAAACTCGATTTTGTAGTTTTCCGAGTTCTGCGGTTTTTCTTTTGCAAGCCGCAGCATTTCTTCAAGTAGCTCTTTTCGCTCTTCCATAATTTGAAGCTCGGATTTAGCCTGCAAAAGGTTGAAATAGGCGGTTCTGATTTTTAATTTCAGCTCAAACTCATAATACTGCACGCTCTGAGAAACAGCTGAAGCGTTTACAATTGCGGCATCTTTTCTTGCGCCTCTTTTGGCTATTTCAAGCGGCAAAATAACACCCACTTGGCTTGAATTTGCGTTTGAGATTTTACCGGTAAGAATGTTGGACTGGATTTGCGGATTTTTGAGCTTGTTAGCTGATTTAATCTGATATTTTGCGATTCCGAGGCTTTTTCTTTTCTCCTGAAGCCCGATGTTGCCATTTACAGCCATTTCCATTGCCGTAGGCAAAGAAACCCTGTTTTCCGGCGGCACTGTTTCACCTAAAACGGGCAGTATAGTCGTAAATCCCAGTATTAATGTTATCAATGTCTTTTTCATTCGGATATAAATTATAGCATGAAAGTTTTTAATCGGCTATTTTTATCTTAAAATTTTGAATTGCCTCACCGCACAAGAGTTTGCGCTGATTTTCAAGATTGTTTTTTACGGCAAAAATCCAGCCTGTTTTCGGGTTAACAAAGAGGAAAAAAGCCGCTTCGCTCTCCAGAATGCGCTGCCTGCTGTCGATTTGGAGCTCGCCTTTGTCAGAAAGCTCAAACATTGTAAAAGAAAGCGGTGAAGTCACGTGACTGTCGATAAAAGCGTCGAATTTTGTATTTCTCTGCTTTGTCATGTCCCTTAAAAGCGGTTCGCCTTTGTAGGTTGTGCACCATTGATAGAGTCTGGTAATAATATTATCAATTCTATCTGACAAGCTCATTCAAAAGCCCCACAAATTCTTCTACAACTTTTTCGTTCCATTTTTTGCCCGATTCCCGGGTGATTACGTCAATGATTTTTTCGTTTGACATAGCTTTTCTGTAAGGTCGATCCTGTGACATTGCCGTGTAAGCGTCAATAAGCAGGATAATCTGCGAGGAAATCGGAATCTGGGCGCCTGATTTCTTGTTGGGATAACCGGTTCCATCCCAGTTTTCGTGGTGATTTTCGATTATCGGGATAATATCGGTTATTGAGCTTATTGGCTGGAGGATTTCCCTTGCTGCAATAATTGGATGTTCGTGAATTTTTTGCTTTTCATCGGGGGTTAACGGAGAGGTTTTGTTGAAAATCTCTTCCGGAATCATAATATTGCCGATATCGTACAAAAGCATTGCTATTTTCAGCCTGTCAATGTCTTCTTTTGATATTTCCAGTTTTTTGGCAAGTTTTATGGCCAGTGAAATTTTTGATTTTGTTGTGCCGCTTGAAATTGACGGATTGTATGATTTTGAAATCATATCTACGATTGAATAAAGCGATTCTTTTGCCTGCCTTGAGTTTTCATGGACAATATCAAGTTTTGAGGTCAATTCTCTGGTTAATTCTTCCGGAACAGGTATTCTGCGCTTGTTTAAAATATCCATAAATGCGCCGTAAGCAACTTCCTGCCAGCTTTCTTCTTCGTTTTGCTTTGCAATGGTTACGCGGTTTCTTCCGTTTATTTTTGAGCGATACATTGCCTGGTCGGTCATTTCGACCAGCTCATCAACGTTCATAGAATGCTCGGGATAGGTTCCTACGCCGATACTTGCGGTGATTTTGCCGATTTGGGGAACTTCTTCGTTCTCAATCGCAGCTCTGATACGCTCTGCTGCAACCATCCCGCCGTTTGAGTCAATACCCGGAAGTAAAATGCTGAATTCTTCTCCTCCGAGCCTCGCAGGAATATCAATTGAGCGTGCATTCTTCTTCATAACGTCGGCAATCGCTTTGATTGCGATATCTCCCGCCATATGCCCGTAAGTATCATTTATTTTTTTCAAATAATCCAAATCCAGGCTTATTATAGTGAATGGCTGGTTTAAGCGTCTGGCACGGTCTGCTTCTTTTTTCAATTCTTCCGAGAAATAACGCCTGTTGTACAGCTCTGTCAATGAGTCAGTGACCGCTTCTTTCTTCATTGTTTCAAAAAGGTTAGCGATAGTTATTGCCATTTCTACCTGATTGGCAAAAAGGCTTAAAAAATTTAATTCTTTGTCGGTTACGCCCTCTCTGGGCGAAAATACCATCATTACGCCGAAAGGATTTTGATTTTGAAACAGAGGTATTATAATAAGAAATTTACTCACTCCGAGTTTGTTAATCTGTTGTATTTTTTCAGCGTCAATATCAATCAGCAGGTTGTTAATTACCTCTAAATATTCTTTTGTGTAAAGTATTTTGTGCTCTTTGAGGCATCTTGCGATGGGCGAGGCTTCATCGTACCTCAGACGGTAATTTTCAAAATCGCCTCCGGCATGCGCCTGAAGGGCTTTTAATATAGGGCTCATTGAAAACGCTTTAATATTAAAGAAAAAGCCGTTTTCATCTTCATTCAGCTTTAAAATTGTGCTGTTAATGTACCCCATTTCGCCGTGGAGCGAGTTAACCAGCTTGTCGAGAACAGAAGCCAGCGGCTGCGATGAATTCATTAGCTCCCAAACATGTTTTAAGGTCAAAAAAGCCTTATTTGCCTGGTCGAGCTCCTGTGTCCTTTCTAATATTTCCTGCTCAAGCGCCAGATTTCGTTCATAAACCTCCAGAAAATCCTTTTTGTTGGTGGAAATGCTGTATTCTATTTCGTTAACCTGCCGAACAAAGTCTTTTATTTTATTAAAAATGTCCATTAAAACGTTTTGAATGCTTTCAACTATTTTTATTAACACACGCCCTGACGGGCTCAGGCTATTTATTATACAACTTTTGATTTGAGTTGTAAATTATACTTAAATTTAATATTTTTTTACAAATTACAAGAAATTTTGGGTTTTTTGGTGGATTCTCATCTGAAAAAATTTGATTATTATTATGAGGTCCGAGAAAAATTCGTGATAAGGAACGAAGTGACGTGAACGAATTTTTTGAGTG
>URHD01000041.1 GCA_900547585.1 uncultured bacterium
GTTAGAGTAAGGGTTTCCGGCTTTTTACTTTGCTCTTTTCTACTGTTTTCAGCGTTTTTGGGTCAGCCGGCATTTTCAGCAGGCATCTCAAGCGACCCGATAGAACTTCAAACGCCTACGCTTGGCGAAAATTCTGGCTACAAGCTCACTCAGGTCGCCGCGGAAGCTAATAATACGATAACAAAATATCTGGAATCACAAGACGGCTCGATTACGCCTCAATATTACGCCGTAAACCTTGCAAATACTGAATACGGTCACAAAGATAACTTTGATGATGTAAAATACTACAAATTCGACAATTCCAGCGGTAATGTTGTGCTAAAAGACGCACAGAAAGGGGATTATGACATAGCTTATTATGTTGATTCGGCAAGATTGGCAGACCAGAATCATTATTCAGGTGCTGTAGATAAAGATTTTGTTAACATAGAACAACTGAGAATTTCCACTTCGAATTCTCTGGTGAGTGTAGCCGGTGATTTTATTGGCAATAGCCGTGAGGATCAAAACGGAATTGCTATCATAAATATGCAGTCTGGCGGTTATGCAGATAGCATTGTTGGGAATTTTATCAATAATACTGTCACAGGAAATCCGTACTGGGGACGAGGCAGCATATTGTATCTGGAAAATGGAGCTAAAGTCGATTCTTTTAGCGGTAATTTTATTGGAAATTCTTCGATTTCATCCTCTGATAACGCAAGTGGTGGCGTATTATTTACTTCCAGCGGGTCTATTGACGCTATTTCCGGATTTTTCGTTGCAAATCATGCTAAAGGCCAACGCATGGCTCAGGGCGGGGCTTTATATATTAGCATGTCAACGGTCGGCACAATTGTAGGAGATTTTATCAATAATTATGCAACAACAGATAATAGTGCCATGGGTGGTGCAATATTGGTGCAACGTTCGTCAGAAATAACAAGCATAACCGGCGATTTTATCGGAAATTACATTGAAACAATTACAGGTAGTGCTTATGGCGGGGCGATTTATATCAATGATGCAAAAATAGGCACTATAACCGGTGATTTCATCAACAATTATGTATCCGGTAATAGTGCTGTTGGTGCAGCTATTCATTTGACGAATTGGGCGAATTTGGAACATATAAATGGAGATTTTATCGGAAATATAGCAAGGGGAGTTATTGCAGCAAATGGCGGTGCAATATCCAACAGCGGCGCAACAGTACTAGGAGAAATCTCCGGCTCTTTCATCAACAACCACACAGAAATCACAGGAACATCCAACCTCGCCCTCGGAGGAGCCATCTACACAAGCCGCAACCTTACCATCTCCGCCAACAACAAATCTATCGAATTCACCGGAAACTGCACTCAGGACTCCCGAGGAACCATCCCGAACGCGATCTTCGTCCTCGCAAACTCAAGCGCCTCCCCCACAATAACCCTAAACGCCACAAATAACGGCTCAATCACCCTCAACGACCAAATCGACGGTGGTAATCCCTCCGGCTCGACAATCAGCCGTACCTACGCCTACACCCTCGCCCTATCCGGTGACAATACTGGCAAAATCCACATAAACAACGAAATAATCAATGCAAACATAACCCTGGACGCCATAACTCTCCACCTCGGCTCCGACAACGTTCTGGCCCAATCAGTCTCCCTCAAAATCAACTCCGGCTCCCTCAACACAATCAATAACTCCACAAACCCCCTCTCAATCCCTAACCTAACCCTAAACGGCAACCTCAACTACGCACTCGACGTCAACCTCACCTCCCAATCCGCCGATACACTCCAAATTACCTCCGCAACTAACCCCTCAAATATCCATATCTCCGAAATTAACACCATCGGCGACATCCCCACCGGACAATCCGCCTCAATAATCCCGTTTCTCACCGGAAATTACTCCCAAAATATCACAACAACCCTCGCCAACGAACTCTCAACAATCTACGGACAATCCTACGCCTACAACGTCGGAATCTCCAACCAAAACCTCGTCTTTATCCAATCCGAGAAAATCCCCGGCCTCCCGGGCGCCCTTTCGGACAATGGCGACCGTACCTTCATCATGCAATCCGACGAATCAATAACAGCATGGGTTTCTAACACGCAAAACAGCATGCAAGGCAATAACCTCGTCATCCAGGGCAACAACTACGCCATAATCGGCAACTCTAACCCCGGAATTATTATAAACCCCTCCCAAACCCTCACCATCAAAAACGTCAGCGAAATCTCCGGCTTCAACTCCTCCGAAAATGGCGCCTTCCTCAACAACAACGCCATTCTTAACATCATTGCCGAAAATACCGATACATTTATCCAAAATAACACCGCAAACGCCCAATCCAACGCCATCCACAACATCAACGCAACCCTAAATCTCAATGCCGCAGACAAAAACGCCGTAATCCTTAACGACAAAATTACATCGGACAACTCCTCAATCCTCAATATTAACCCATCAAACCCAAACACCCCCGCAAACGGCACAATTGTTATAAATAACGACATGTCCGGCTTCACAGGTACCGTAAACCTCTACAACGGCACCCTCAAGCTCGGCGAAAACGCCTCCCTGCCCAATTCTGCCCAATTTAACGTTTTCAATGGCACCCTCGACCTCGCAAATAACTCAACCAACCTCACAACGTTCAATAACCTCAACATTCAAGGCACCGCCCTCAATCTCTCCATCGACGCCGACCCCGCAAACTACTCAATCGACCAAATCTCAAGCTCAAACACCATCTCTGAACCCGGAAAAATTAATGTGACAAACATTAACCTCCTCTCCGACGCTACTGAACCACAAATTACCCTCAATTTCGCAGAAAACAGCCTCAAAGATGCCGTAATCTACTCCGGTAAAGATATCAGCTACTCAAATATCTATAAATATTCCGTTAAATACGACACAAATACCGGCGATTTCACTTTCTCACGCTACTCAACCAGCACCTCCGACGGCTTCAACCCCGCTGTCATCTCCGGCGAAATAGCTCAACAAGGCGCTTTCCTCTCCATGCTCGATATCTACCAGCAAGCCTTCAACAACTTCGACATGCGCCTCATCCAATCCCCAATTTCTACTCAAATTAAACTCCGTAACAAATTCTCCTCCCTTAATAACGTAAATTACCAAAAACCACACGAAAACCTCTGGTTTAGACCTTTCACAACTTTCGAAAATGTCCCCCTCAAAAACGGCCCAAAAGTCAACAACGTCAACTATGGCTCAATCTTCGGCGCTAACTCCGACCTCACCCCCGTAAAATACGGCTTCCTCCGCTCAATCGGCGCCTATACCGGCTATATCGGCTCCCATCAGGACTACCTCGGACAATCCGTCTACCAAAACGGCGGCACTCTCGGTTTTAACACCTTCTTCTACAAAAATAACTTCTTCGCCGGTCTAACCGCCAACACCGCCGCAATTCAAGCCGACGCAATCACCTCCTACGGCAGAGATAACATCACCATGCTCACCGCAGGCATCGCCGCTAAATCCGGCTACAACCTCCACACCCTCAACAACAAATTAATCATTCAACCAAATGCTCAAATTTCATATACTTTCGTAAATACTTTCAACTACCGCACAAAAACAGGCCTCAACATAAATTCAGACCCCCTCAACGCCATCCAAATCCTCCCAGGCATAAAAATAATCGGCAACCTCAAAAATAACTGGCAACCCTACATAACCGTATCCATGGTCTTCAATATCATGGATAAAACAAACTTCACCGCCAATCAATCCACCCTCCCCTACCTATCCGTAAAACCCTACCTCCTCTATGGAATAGGCGTCCAAAAACAACACGGAGACCGCCTCACCTGCTACCTCCAAACCCTCCTGCGCTCCGGCGGCCGCAACGGAATCGGCTTTAGCGCCGGACTAAAATGGAAAATCTAACTCAAACAACATTCAAAGTAGATTGGGCTTTCAGCCCAACAGCACTAAACTGCCTGCAGCCTCCTCACCCGGGCTTTTTCCTTAGGAGAGGGGGAATTCGCTAAAAACCAACCCTCATGAAACGGGGCTGTGCCCCTAAGCAACCTTGCCCGACGCAAAAAAAACGCATGAATCTCCCGCCCCGCCCAACATGCAGAACCCGCACAAATCAAGAAACGGGGCTGTGCCCCTAAACAACCGCTCCAATTGTGAAAAAAACTGCATGAATCTCCCGCCCTATATAAAAAATTTGCATGCGGGCGGGGTAATGATTATAATTTGTTTATGAATATTTTGAGAAAAATAATACTTGCGCTCGCCGTAATCTGCATTATCCTTTCCATTGGTGCAATAAAACCCCGCACTTGCGCTAATGAGGTCGTTTTCTGGACACTTCAGCTCGGAACATTTGACAGCTATATGAACCCGCTGATTGAAGAATTTGAACGCGAAAATCCTGACATAAAAATAAAATGGATTGATGTTCCATATTCTGAGGGTGAAAAACGTACTCTGGCGTCAATTTTGAGCAACACTCCGCCCGACCTCGTTAACTTGACCCCCGAGTTTTCAAGCGTGCTCGCACAAAAACAGGCGTTGTATTACATCGATTGCAATAAACTGGAGGCATATAATAAACAAATTGTAAAAAACTTCATGCAGGATGGAAAATGTTATGCAGTGCCGTTTTATGCCACTTCTGCGTTGAATTTTTATAATAAAGACCTGTTTGCAAAGTCAAAAATCGAAAAACTCCCGCAAACTTACACCGACCTTTTTGAAATTTCTGCACAAATCAAGCAAAATACTGGTGTTTTCTCAACAATGCCTACTTTGACTGAAAATGACACCCTGTTGAAAATTTTGAATAAATATGGCGTAAATTCTCCAGAAACCTTAACCAATGAGGCTTCAATGATGATTTTTGACGGGTATAAAGGGCTTTATCAAAAGGATTTAATCCCGAAAGAGTCCATAACCCAAACCCATCGCGAAGCGCTCGAAAAATTCATGTCAGGTCAGCTTGTTTTCATCCAATCAGGCGCAAATTTTTTGAATATGGTTAAAGATAACGCTCCGGGCGTTTTTAAGGTTACTGATGTGACAAAACAGCTCACCGGAGATAGCGGAAAATACGATGTTTCAATTATGAATCTGATTATCCCGGAAAGAGCTAAAAACAAAGAAGCTGCGCTTAATTTTGCGCTGTTTTTGACCAATAAAAAGAATCAGGTGGAGCTTGCAAAGCTCACAACCATACTGCCTGTTAATAATTATGCGCTTAAGGATGAATATTTTGCAAAATATGATGAAAAAGACGTAATTTCAAAAGCCCGTTATCTGAGTGCAAAACAGCTCGAAAACCTCGAAAACCCTATCCGTGCCAGCCGAAACCAGAAAGAGATTGTTACCCTGTTGAACACTTCTGTGCAGGAAATTATGCTGGATAAAGAGGATACGTGCACGGTTCTTGAAAAAACGTCAAAATTGTGGAAAGATTTAATAAATAATGAATAAACTTAAATCCGCAAAAACAGTTGCTGACAACGAAATTGAACTGCTTGAACTAAAAAACACTAAATATGATAAAACAGTGTTGATAATCGGCGTTTTTCATGGTGATGAGCCGGATGGGGAATTTCTTATTCGAAAATATCTGGAGAATGCAAAAAATTATGACGGCAAAAACCGCCTGTTGGTCGTTCCCTGCCTGAATCCTGACGGAAAAGCTCTAAACCGCAGAACAAACCGAAACGGTGTTGATTTAAACCGAAACTTTCCCACAAAAAACTGGGAACTTTCCGGTATGGACGAATATTACGGGGGAAAGTGCGCCGGTTCGGAAATTGAAACTGACTTTATTTGCCGTATAATCGCTGATTTTGCGCCTGATGCGGTTTTAGCGTTCCATGAACCGTATAAAATCGTGAATTTTGACGGCCCTGCAACTGCAATTGCGTCAAAAATTGCAAAAATAACAGGATATCCTGTGCAAAAAGATATCGGCTACCCTACCCCGGGTAGTTTCGGTACATATTGCGGGGTTGAACGCAATATTCCTGTTATTACGCTGGAGCTTCCTGAAAATGAAGACAAAGAAACTCTCTGGAACGATAATCGCGGGATTTTTGATTATTTTGCAGATTTCTTTTGATTTTTCTTAAGAATTTCATCCATGTGGATTGAATTATCCATCGTGAGAACGATTACGCCTGCCGGTGGAAGGTCAACCTGTATTTCGTTCTTTTTGATTTTCGGAGAAGACGGAACTCTGACCGGCACAACCATCATATCAGGCCCTATTCCTTTCATTGAAACTGTTCCTGCTGTATTAAACGTAAGATTTTTGTTCAAAATTACAATAATTGTGGAACGATTTAATGTTAATGAGTAAGCAATTATGGATGGGTTTGAGGTTTTCAGAAAACAAAGAGAGCCGTCGTTTATGAACCTGTTTGCTGCGAGCTTGAAGCCGTTTGCCATAACAAATTCGTCTTTGAGTTGTTCGTTTGTGCCGCCCGGCCTTCTTGAAAAGTTAAAAATATCAATTTTACCCTTGTGGACGTAGTAATAATCGTCATCAGTGTATGTTTTTGCGGCTTTCTGGTTTGCGTAGCGGTACATGTAATTGTCACCGGTCTGGAAACCATCGACAAAGTATGAATTTACAGGCAATGTTGACTGGAGCCATAAAATCTGGGTTGCATAAGTATCTCGCCCTGTAACAATCGGGCTTAATTCGTCATGGGTAGCAAAACTGCCGATTACGGCTTTTGGCTCTGAATATTTGTTTTTTAAGCTTTTTATCAGCTGAATATGTTCTTCCAGCGGCTGCGCAGTTTTCCAGTCTTTGTAGTTCATAAAGCTGCCGTAAAATCCGTCAAAACCTGCCTCAAGAAGCTTGTCATAGGGCGTGAACGGAGCGCCTTTTGCCACTGCGTCATGCCAGCTGTCCGAGGCTTCTGCAAGAAACAGGAACTGGGGATCTTTTGCTTTTGCGTATTTAATGAGCTGTGACCAGAATTCGGCAGGTTTGGATGATGCAACATCTGCCCTGATTCCATCAACATTAAGCTTCATAACCATGTCAACATAATCCCTGAAAAGCCCGTAAACTTCGGAATTGAGGCTGCCATCGGCGTTTTGAACCTTGAACAGCCTTACATCTGTCCAATCAGCAGGCACAATCGGGTTTCCGTCTTTGTCCTGCAAAAACCAGTTCGGGTGTGCAAGGTACATATCGTATGAACCGCAGCTCGGAAGGTCAACAATTACGCGAATATTACGTTTGTGGCATTCATTTATGAACTGTTTTGCCTCCTGCATTACAGTGAGGTTGTTGTTCGGGTCGTCCAGCTGGGGATTTAGCTCTGTAAAGCTTGAAATTGCATAAAGCGAGCCCGCTGTGCCGATTGCTTTGATTTTTCCGACCGGAGTTATTGGCAAAAGATGGATTGTGTTTATTCCTGAATCTTTTAGTTCATCAAGGCGTGATATTGCGTTCACAAAATTGCCGGAAACCTCGCCTTTGTCAGCTTCAATGATGTCATTGCCGTTTTTGTCCTGCGCGTTAAAGGTTCTGATGTTCACTTCGAGAATTATTGCTTTGTTTGTAACAAAAACATCCCTTAAATCATTCATCCATGCAGCTGCAAAAACCGGTGATGAAGCGAGAATTGCAGTAAATACAGTTAATATTATTTTTTTCATAATAACTCCGATACTCAAGTCTTCTAACCTGACAATATTATACACAAACTTACTTAATCGTTGCAACTAACCAATAATTGCGCTATACTGGGTAAGTATCAAATTTAATTGGAGGCTATACATGCGCATTTACGTAAACGGTAGAAACATTGAAATTACTGACGCAATCAAAGCTTATGCAAAGGAAAAAATTGGCAAAGTCGTTAATCACTACGACCAGATACAGGCAATTGATATAGTTTTATCCGTAATCAAAAATCCCAGCGTAGCTCAAAGCCACACAGCTGAAGTTACCTGCAAATTCGTTACAGGAGCGGTTCATGTTACCGAATCTGCTGAATCAATGTACGCAAGCATCGACCTCGTCGCTGACAAACTCGACAGACAGGTCAAAAAATTCAAAGATAAAAGCTTAAAACCCGCAAAATCAGGTTCTATCAGAACTGATGCGCTCGTTGAGGAATCCTCTGAAGACGAGGAAGTTTCTTCTGAAGCATAATTGAATAAATTTCTATCGAAAAAAGACCTCTCTTTCAACAGGGGTCTTTTTTGTTATTCTGCGTTATGAAGATTAAAAAAGATTGTTTAAAACTCTTAACAAATCTCTCTCCCCTGTCCCCTCCTGCCTTGACATGGGGGTATGTGCCTGTTAGTATTTAAAAACAGATGTAGATAGGCAGACCGCCTTAAATGTCCTTAAAAAGGCTGCGGTCCCTTAAGTGAAAGGAAATAAAAATGTACGCAATAGTTGAAACAGGCGGAAAACAGTACAAGCTTGAAGAAGGAAGATATGTTGATATCGAACTTCTCGACGCTAAAGCTGATGAAAAAGTTACTTTTGACAAAGTTGTAATGCTCGTTAACGGTAAAAAATCAAAAGTGGGTCAACCCTACGTTGAAAAAGCTACTGTTGAGGGTGTTGTTCTTAAAAATGATAAAGCTAAAAAAGTTATCGTTTACAAACAAAGAGCAAAAAAAGGATACAGAAAAAAACAGGGACACAGACAGGGCTTTACTCGTGTTATGATTAACAAAATCAAAACATCGGCTTCTAAAGCTAAAGCTGCTTCTGCAGAAGTTGAAACACCTGCTGAATAAGGCTATAATTTGATTGTAATTCTGAATTTGTTTCAGAAACACCGGCAAAACCGGTTAAAATAAGAAAATAATTAAAAGGAGATAATAAAATGGCACATAAGAAGGGCGTAGGCTCATCCAAAAACGGTCGTGACAGCGAAAGTAAGCGATTAGGCGTCAAAAGATTTGGCGGCGAAACTATCACAGCCGGAACTATCATCGTTCGTCAGCGCGGAACTAAAATCCACCCCGGCAACAACGTAGGTATCGGCAAAGATGATACATTGTTCGCTCTTATTGACGGAAAAGTGACTTTTGAACCTCACAGAAGAACAAAAAAACAGGTAAGCGTTTACGCTGTTTAAGTTTTTTGAAACAATCAACTATTTAACAAAAAGCCCTCTGATATTGAGGGCTTTTTTGTTGGTTATTTGCTTCTATGCAGCGTATAGATATTTATATAATTGCTTTTGAAGTTATTTTTAGAAAAATTGTATTCTCCGAGCAGTTTGAACGTAAAATATCCCGGATAAAGTTCTTTGAAATAGGTTTTGAACCTTGGTGCTACGAGGATTTTGTTTTTAATTTTGAGGTTTATAATCTTGTCCAGCTCAATTAGTTTAAAATTTGCTTCATATTGCGTGTCAAAAACGTCAATTGCGCAGTAAAAATTGATTTTAACATGTTCTTGCAGACTTTTGTTTATAATTTTTACTGTTCTGTTAACAAAAGAAGTGAAAAAATCCGCAGCATTCTTTGGTTCTGAACAGATGAAATATGCGCTGTCCGCAGCAACCCCTTTTTTAATAATGCTGTCATAGTTCATTGAATCCGAAATTTCCGTGATAATTTTGTTTCCTAGAGCGATTTGTTCGTCTTTTGATAGCGATTCTTTTAAGTAGGATTCTGGAGATTCGACTTCTATTTTTATTTTTGTCGCATAATAGCCGGTTTTACTCAACTCCTGTACAAAGTTCTTTTTGAGTTGTGTATTTATTTTTGTTTCGAGGTTGGCTTTATATTCATCAACAAATTTTAGATAATTTTTATGCGAAATTTCAACATACTGCAATACGCAATTTAAAAGATATGTCAAAATAATAAACAATAGCGATACGGCTACAGGCAGCAAAAACAGCACATCTTTAAATTCAGGTGCGTTTTTAATCTGTGAGCCAATCATATTTATAGGTATTAGAAGAATATTGTTTATAAAATCGGGCAGAATGATTTTCAGGCTGACAATCAGCCAGTAAATGAAATAAACAATCGACAATGTCAGTGATATAAAAACAAAAATAGTTATTAATTTTTTTATATGTAAGAACAAACTGTCTATTGTTTTAAAATTCATTCTATTCTCCGATTATAATGTTATCAATCAGCCGCACCGACCCGACTTTTGCCGCTATTGCCGCGATTGTGGGCGAATTAACCTCTGAAACGGTGTCGAATGTTTCTTTGTCAACAAATTCCAGATAATCTAATTCTATCGCAGGGTCTAATACCGTCATCGCCGTATCAAAAAGGAGTTTTGTGTCTTTTATTCCTTTTTCATACCCGCTTTTAATCGCAAAAAGCGCCTTGCTTATTGTCAGAGCTGTCTTTTTGTCGGATTCTGACAGGTATTTGTTCCTCGAGCTGAGAGCGATGCCGCTTTCTTCTCTTACGAGGGGACATGATATTATATCGACAGAAATGCTCAAATCTTTAACCATTTTTTTTATAATATGGAGCTGCTGGATGTCTTTCATCCCGAAACACGCGATATCAGGGCATGTTATATTGAAAAGTTTTGTAACAACTGTTGCAACTCCGTCAAAATGGCCGACTCTGGACTTGCCGCAGAGCATATCTGTCAATGCATAAGGCGGACAAACCATTGTCAGGTCGGAAAATTTTTGCAACCCGGGGTACATTTCGGCTGCTGACGGGGCAAAAACGTAATCCGCACCGATTTCTTCACAAATTTTTGCATCAGCATCCAGCGTGCGCGGATATTTGTCATAATCCTCATTAGGCCCGAACTGAATCGGGTTTACAAAGACAGAAACGACCGTTACGTCGGCGTTTTCAACCGATTTTTTAATCAAAGACGCATGACCTGCATGCAGACAGCCCATTGTCGGCACAAGCCCTATTTTTTTGCCGTTTTTTTTAACTTCTTTTACTATTTCTCTTATTTCGTTAATTTTGTGTATGATTTTCAAGTTTCTTCATCTCCTCGTCATTCAGGTGGAAAACCTCGTTTTCTGACGGGAATTTTCCTTCATTTATCTCTGTTATGTAGCTTTTCGCTGCATTAAAAATCTCTGTTTTTAAATTTGCATATTTTCTTGCGAATTTCGGCTGGAATTCCGAGTATTTCCCGAGAATATCATCCGCAACAAGCACCTGACCGTCGCAATATCTGCCAGCACCGATGCCGATTGTCGGGATTTGCAGGTTTTCGGTTATATATTTTGCGGATTCTTCCGGCACCATCTCAAGAACAATCGCAAAAACGCCCGCTTTTTCGAGCTTTTTCGCCTGTTCAAGGATTTTTATTGTGTTTTCGTAGGATTTACCCTGAATTTTGTACCCGCCCAGCACATTCAAATACTGCGGTGTGAATCCGAGGTGCCCGACAACCGGAATCCCTGAATCTACCATTCTTTTTACGCATTCAAGGATAAAATCACCTGCACCCTCGAGTTTTACGGCATTTGCGCCTGTCTGTATAAGGCTTCCGGCATTTTTCACTGCTTCTTCAATTGTCGTGTGATAGCTCATAAAAGGCATATCCGCAACAACCAAACAGCGCTTTGCTCCGCGGCAAACAGCTCCGGTAAAGATTTTCATATCTTCCATTGTGACTTTCTGGGTTGTGTCGTAGCCCAGAACAACCATTCCCAGCGAATCTCCCACCAAAATTGAGTCAACACCTGCTTCGTCAAAATATTTTGCCGTTGAGCAGTCGTAAGCTGTTAGCATTGATATTTTTTCGTTGTTTTGCTTCTTTTTTAAAAATGTTGAAACGGTAATGTTTTTAGTTTTTACTTCAACCGACATTTTAAATTCCTTTCGTGCCCTTTCACCCAATTATTGAGCGGTGCTTGCACAAGCAGGAGGGCTAGTGTTTTATCTGTTTTCTGTACCAGTAATAAATCGCCCTCGCAAGCCTGCGGGGTGAATGGCGGACATATTTCTGGTCGTTTTCTTCGTATAATCTGGTCGATACAACTTTTATTCCCAACTTTTTGATTTTTTCCGCGTCAATAACAACAGGGAATGAGTTTGAATTTTTGTAATCCTCATTCAAATCATCAGGAATTGAGTCATTTACCATAACTGCATCAAGCATATTCGGATATACGGCATGATCGAGCAGTGCTTTTACATGGTCGTATGCCGTAAAATCCGTGGTTTCGCCGGGCTGCGTCATTATGTTGCAAACGTAAATTTTCTTTGCTTTTGACATAGAAACAGCTTTTGAAATTTCTTTTATTAAAAGATTTGGAATTACGCTGGTAAAAAGGCTTCCTGGTCCCATAATTATCAAGTCTGCATCGTTTATCGCATGGATAATCTCTGGCAGCGGGTGGCAATCAGCGGGTTCTGTGAAAAGTCGCACAATTTTTTTGCCTGTTTCGGGGATATTTGATTCGCCTTTGACAATCGAGCCGTCTTCAAGCTCCGCCACAAGCCGCATATCGTCCAAAGTCGAGGGCAAAACCCGTCCTCTGATGGAAAGAACTTTCGAGGATTCTCGTACAGCACGAACCATGTCGCCAGTGATAGAACACATAGCTGTCAGGAACAAATTGCCGAAACTGTGCCCCTCAAGCCCTTCTCCGGCTTTGAAACGGTATTGAAAAAGCTTTGTAACCAAATCTTCATCGTCAGCGAGCGCTGCAATGCAGTTTCTGATGTCGCCAGGAGGCAGTATGCCCATCTCTTCTCTTAATCTGCCCGAACTTCCCCCGTCATCGCCTACAGTAACAACCGCAGTGATGTTGTTTGTGATTTTTTTTATGCCTTTAAGCATGGTTGACAGCCCTGTCCCTCCGCCTATTGCAACGATTCTCGGGCCATAGTTGAGTTTTCTTCTTCTGTATAAATCTTCTAAAAGTGCATGCCTGTCCCTATCGTCGTTCAGGTCGAGAATGGAATAATTTGCGTTTTTCCAGCCTTTAACAAAGCAATAAGCACCCAGAAGAATCAAAAGCACGCCGATAATGTCAGGATGAACGGTTGTAATAAAATAGCGCATCCATCTGAGCAGAAAATCTACCGGTCTTAAGTCAAAAAGAATGGAAAGTCCGAGCATACTGAAAAAAGTACCGCCTATAATCAGAGCAAACCATCTTTTTACCTGCAAACCGGGCAGCAGCCAGCCTGCATCTTTGGGCATTTGTGCTTTCAAGTTTTTAAATAATTTATTTAACATCTTCTCTCCCTAAACGAATCTTAAACCCAGCCTGAATCAACGACCCTGTTATAATTAACCGGTTTCGGCACGATAATAGAATTTGCTTCTTTAGCCAGCTCAACTGCATTTTCTGCTTTTGTGCCAAAATGGATTGTATCGAATTTGATTTTCGTCAAACTGCCTGCTGTATTGTCGATTTCAGAAGTTTCAAGCAGTCTTTTTAATCTTTCAATTGATTTTTGCGTATTTTCAAAATCAGGCAGATTTTTGTCAACAATTCCTGCCTCCGTGTAATTTTTATTTAAATAAATTTCTCTAGCAATATTGATATCAAGCTCTGAGGCGATATTTTCGATTACATTTCCGGCTTCGCCGTAATAAATAAGCCATTTGCTGAATTTTTGGATGGATTTTGCCACAGAAAGCGCAAAATCCATGTTTTCGGACGCACGTTTTTTCATTTCTCCGTGCAGTCTTACGTGTTCAATTTCAAGGCTGTATGCTTTTGCAAAAGAGGCAATTGCGCCGATTTGATAGAGCACAATTGCTTCGATTTCGTCTTCATCGTATTGATTTTCTTCTCGGTTTGCCGGAAATCCTATGTGCGCACCGATTACCTTGTTTTTGTGCCTGCACTGTTCAAGGACTTTTTTTATTGTGAGCGGGTCGCCGGCATGAAATCCGCAGGCGATGTTGAGCGAACTCATATGCTCAATCATTCCTGTTTCTGTTTCGTTGCTAAAATCCCCCGCTGTCTGTGCCAGATTGCAGTTGAAATCTATATTTTTTATTAAAATTTTGTCTTCCATCGATTTAAAATAAAACTCCAGGTACATTCTACAAACCAATTATACCCCAACAAATTAATAATGGGCTATTAATTTTGGTAAATAGTCAAAGATGAGTTTTCTTTTGTAAGGTGCGGATAGCCCGGCAGCGTCCTTTTGCGCAGATATGTAACGGGTTTTTTGGAATAACGCCGATTGTCTGTAAAAATATTAATTTTTTCATAATTTGTAAAGTTATCTTTGATGCTCACAACCTGGTTGTCTTTTGTAAATTTTGCATCAAGCGTTTTTCCCGTATTTTCGTTAACAAATATATATCTAGCGCCGGGTTTGAACATTTTGTTATAAAAATACTGCTGTTTAAGGTGAGAAAACAGATTTTTTAATTTTTCAATCATATATTCAAGCTTTCTTGTCGTTATTAGTTACAATTTATTTTAGATTTCCGGATAGAATACAGTCTTCGCTATAGTGAAAAAGTTTTATTAATTTTCCGCTCATATTGAAAACTTCGATTTTTCCTACATTTCCCTTTGTCGCTTCTTTGTTATAGGCGGGTTGTCCGTTAGGATAGAAGATTGTGCGCTGTTCAATATTATTATTTTTATATCTTTCTTTGGATTTTGGCTCAAATCTGTCATTGAAATGAGTAACGTATTTTATTTGCTCACCTGTATCCAGTCTAAAACGGTATGAAATTTTGTCAGGTGCAACCTCTACGTCATTCGGTCTAAGGGCTCTTTTGTGTGCAGTGTTGAGTTCTTGTTGGTATGTTGTTGCTTCAAAAGCCTTTTTAAAAGAGAGTGAGTTTATTCGCATATCTTCTCCTTAATTAATGTTGGTATTTTAAATTTCAAAAATATTCATTTTTGATAATTTTTTTCTAAAAATATACATAATGTAACAATTAGATTTTTGTTTGCCTTGAAAAATTACATTTTAATGTTATTATGATTAATGTAGTTAGAAAGAAACGGCGTTCCCGTTTCTTTTTTTTATAGAGTATTGATATGGAAAACAAACACGTCAACAAATTTGATATTCTTGAGAAAATTAAACCGCTCGTGGAAAACACAGCCATGCGTTTTAACCTTATTCCTATTGAAATTGATTTTTCAAAAGAATCGGGAAAGTGGTTTTTGCGGATATTTCTTTTTTCTCATGAACATGATGTTACCCTTGATGATTGCGAAAAGGTTTCGCGCAGTTTGAGCGATTTTCTTGATGAGCTCATTCCTGTTAAGTATTACCTTGAGGTGAGTTCGCCCGGTCTGGACAGAAAACTCAAATCCGACCGCGAATTCGTACTTTTTCAGGGTAAAAAAATAAATTTGAAGCTAAAACGCCCGCTCGACGGCGGTGATGTTAAGCATTTTGTCTGCCGTATTGTTGATTTTGACGAGACAACCGGCTTGACTGTGGAAACTGAAGACGGAATTACGCTTTTGATTCCAAAAGACAACATTTTAAGAGCACAATTGGAAATAGAATAAGGAGTAAAAAATGATTAAAATCGGAACAGCTCTTTTTGAAGCAACAGAGCAGCTGGAAAGAGAAAAAGGAATCTCGAAAGAGGTTATTATTGATTCTTTGTGCGACGCTCTCGTAGCCGCTTACAAAAAACATATTAAAGTTAAAGAAGCTCCGAACGTTGAAGCGATTTTGGATGAAACAACCGGCGAAATTGGCGTTTTCAGAACAAAACTCGTTGTTGAAAACGTTGAAGATGAAAATCTTGAAATTTCGCTCGAAGACGCAAAAGAAATCGACGACGAAGTAGAACTTGAAGACGAAGTTAAAATCGAAGTAACTCCCGAAAACTTCGGCAGAATCGCAGCGCAGGCAGCAAAACAGGTTATTACGCAGAGAATCAGAGAAGCCGAAAGAAACCTTGTTCTTGCTGAATTTATGGATAAAAAAGGCACTTTGACAACCGGAATTATCCAAAGAGTTGAAAATCGCAATGTTTTTGTAAATATCGGAAAAACTGACGCAATTTTGCCTTTCAGAGAACAAATCCCCGGCGAATATTACAAACCCGGCAACAGAATCAGAGTTTTTGTTCTTAACGTTAAGGAAACTAACCGCATGCCGCAGGTTATTGTTTCTCACGCACATTCTGAAATCGTCAGAGAGCTGTTTGAGCTTGAGGTTCCGGAAATTGAAGACGGAATCGTCGAAATTAAGTCAATTGCACGTGAAGCTGGCTTCAGAACCAAGCTCGCCGTTCACAGCAATGATCCCGAAATCGACTCCGTAGGCGCCTGCATCGGGCCCAGAGGCTCCAGAATCCAGACTATTGTCGGTGAACTGAAAAACGAAAAAATTGACATCGTCAGATGGTCGGAAGATCCTGTTGAATACATCGTAAACGCTCTTTCTCCGGCAAGAATCATTTCTGTTGACATCCTTGCTGATGATGAAAACGCTCACGAAGCGCTTGTTGTTGTTCCTGATGACCAGCTGAGCCTCGCTATCGGCCGCGAAGGTCAAAACGTAAGACTTGCTCACAAGCTCACCAACTGGAAAATCGACATCAAGAGCGCATCTCAGGCAGAACAGGCAGAAGCTGCAAGAAACTACGAAGAACCCGCTGAACAGCCTCCTGTTGAAGAAGAAATCGACCTTCCGCAGGAAGATGAAGCTGATGAAGACAACAAAATCGAGGAAGAATACGGAATCGACGAAGAAGACGTTATCAACGAAATTCCAGAATCCGAAACCGGCGAATCTTCCGACGAAGAATAGCAAAATCTAACAATAAAAAGCGCCCTGTGATTTGCGGGGCGCTTTTTTTGTAAAAATGTAACAAGATTAAATCATCTACATTTTAATGTTTAAAGTTTGGTCAGGCCACTTAAAAAACTCGACCTGATGAGGGCAAATTCATTGCTGCCTCCTGTTTTTGAGCTGCATAAGCTAATCTGTCGGCTTGTTTTGCTGTCATTGACGGGAGATAGCCTTTTACCGCATTCGGTGCTTTTACCTGCGTATTGATTTTGAAAACACCGTTAGGATTAGCGATTCTGTCGAGGCTTCTCAATTGACCTGTTGATGCGATTTCTGCATAAAGCTTTTGCTGCTCGGCTACCGGCAGATTTGCAAAATATTTGCCAAAATCATCAATTACTTCGGGCTGAACCGGCTTAACCGGTGTTTGAAGCTTACCAGTTTTTGTAAAAGGTGCGATTAACGATTCTTTGTTGCCTTTTGCAATGTTTTCTGCGATTTCCTGTGCAATTGCTTCTTCAGCGCTCAACGGTTTTACCGGTTTAACGAACGGCTGGGAAGTCTTTCCTGTTTTTGCGTAAGCTGTATAGGGTGCAATCAACGATTTTTGTTCGCCAAACTTAGCCAAATCTTCCGCAACCTGCTGAGCAACCGCATTTTCATAACTTACCGGAGGAACCGGCTTAACAAAAGGCTGAGATGTTCTTCCTGTTTGTGCATAAGTTGTATATGGGCTAATCAAGCCACTATTTGTTATTGTTCCTGAGTTTATAACTGCCGGCGTCGGCGCAGGAACCGGGGTTGGCGCAGGCGTCGGAGCCGGAGATGGAGCCGGTGTTGGGGTGGGGGTTGGTGCCGGAGTGGGCGTTGGCGCTGGTGTTGGTGCCGGCGTTGGTGTTGGCGCAGGCGTGGGTGTCGGAGCTGGTGTTGGCGCCGGTGTGGGATGAGGCGTTGGAGCCGGTGAGGGAGAGGGAGTTGGTGCCGGTGCTGGAGTCGGATTAGACCCGGGTTTAACCTTTTTGAGCCCTTTGAACTTTTTAGCTGCAATAGCCAGCGCAATTGTTCCGAGAGCAGTTCCTAGAATGCCCAAAACCGTCGGAACATTGTCATCTTTAATATGTTTGGCAATCGGTCTGCCATAATAGTTGCTTCTGCGTTCGTCTTTGGCAATTACGCCGTCAACAGTTCTTTGATTCATCAAAGGGTCAACAACCATTGCAGGCATTCCATAGCTTCCGGCATAGCCGTAAGCTGAACCGGCGCCATATCTGCCGCCGGGATACCCTCCTGCGTTGTAGTTAGCATTTGTGATGCCTATTGGGGACATAATGCTTTCAAAACGTGTTGCGTAATTGTCATAACCTAACATAACTAAACTCCAATTTATAACTAACCTTATTTTTATAAAAACATTTTGTTTTTGATAATTGCTAAAATAATGAAACTCTGTTAAGAAATATTAAGTGTATATAATTCACTTTTTGCCCCGTTTTTGGCTAAAATCCCCCTGCTAATGTGATTTTAAAGATTAAATTTTTTTAAAAAGACTGTTATTTTTAATGTCAGCAAGTAAAATAGATATAAGATAGCGATATTGCATATTAATTTGTCCGAGAAAAGTTCGTGAAAAGGAACGAAGCGACGTGAACGAACTTTTTGAGTGACGATTAGAAAAGGTGAGCCTTGGGCGGTTCG
>URHD01000042.1 GCA_900547585.1 uncultured bacterium
CAATTGTAAAATGATTAACAGGGTTGAAAATTTTTTAAAGAAATACGGGCTTTTAACCCCTGAAAAAACTTTTCTTGCCGGATTTTCCGGCGGTTTTGACTCCTGCGTAATGCTGGAGATTTTGCATAAAATTTCTAAAAACTGCGGGTTCAAACTCATTGCGCTCCACCTGAATCATAACTGGCGCGGCGAAGAATCGGAAAAAGAGGCGCAAAACTGCCTGAAATTCTGTGAAGAACGGGGGATTGGGCTGATAATCGAAAAACTCGACCCGAAAATCCCGAAAACAGAAACCTGTGCACGCAAGGCAAGGCTCAAATTCTTTGAAAAATACTACAAAAAATTCAATGCGGACGGAATTTTTCTTGCACATACAAAATCCGACAACGCGGAAACAATTATTTACCGGATTACGCGCGGAACCGGTTCGAGAGGGCTTTGCGGGATTTTTGAGCATAAAAATCTCAACGGAATGGAGATTTTCCGCCCGCTTATGGAGTTTTCAAGAAAAGAAATTGAAGATTACTGCAAAACCGAAAACCTTTGCCCGAACAAGGATTCCAGCAATGAAAATACAAAATATAAAAGAAATTTTATAAGAAAAAAGATAATTCCGCTTTTAAAAGAGCTGAACCCCGAAGTCGAAAACGCGCTCTCAACGCTCAGCGCTGTGGCTGTTTCAGAGCAAAATATAATTAACGAATATCTGGAGAAAATTAAAAAAGATATAAATTTTTCGGGAAAAATTGACGCAGAAAAATATTTTTCGCTCTCAAATGATGTAAAAAAGCGGATTTTGCTGGATTTGCTGGTTAAAATGGGGCTGGATTATGACTTGGAGCGGATTTCGAGGGTTTTCGTGTTCCTTGAGGAAAATTCTTCGTCAAAATCCGGTAAAACGCTCTCTCTGGCGCATGATTTGTGGATTTTTGTTTCAAAAAAGGAGATTTATACCTTTTCAAAACGCGAAAAATGCGATGACGAGGTAGAAATTAGCTCGGAGGGTGAATATTTTTTGAACGGATTTGAGCTTTCAATAAAAAACTATGACACTTCATTGCCTGCGCCGGAGGTTTTTCCGGATGAACATTCGGATTTTATTTTTTGCTCGAATCTCGAGTTCCCGCTTACGCTGCGTTTTCGCAAAGACGGCGACAGAATCCGCCCGTTCGGAATGGCGGGCTCAATGAAGTTGAAAAAACTTTTTATTAATAAAAATATTCCCAAAAACGAGCGCGAAAGTGTTATACTTTTATGCAAAAACAATGAGGTGCTCTGGGCGCATGGAGTTTGCGTGAATGAAAAGCTGAGAGCGGGCGTTTGTCCCGAATATTGTTTGAAAATCAGAAAAGGCGGCAAAAATGGACAAAAAAATTGAAGATTTGAAAATGCTTTTTGATGAAGAAGCTGTCAAAAAGAGGACAAAAGAGCTTGCTGCGCAGATTAATGAGAGTTTCGGGAAAAAGGATGATTTGACGGTAATTTGCGTGCTCAAAGGGTCGAGTATTTTTTGCTGTGATTTGATTAAATATCTTAAAATGCCGGTACAGCTGGAATTTATAAAGGTTTCAAGCTACGGAAACGCACAGGTTTCCTCAGGGCACGTGAAAGCGCTCGATTTGACGCTGCCGGCATTGAAAGATAAGAATGTGCTCATTGTCGAGGATATTATCGACACAGGCTGCACTTTAAAATTCCTTGTTGACCTGATTCAGAATACGCATCACCCCAAATCCTGCAAAATTGTGACTTTTTTAAATAAAAAAATCGCCCGAACAGCTTGCATTGAGCCTGATTTTTACGGATTTGAAGCGGATGACAAATTCGTGGTCGGATACGGGCTGGATTACGAAGGATATTTCAGAAATCTGCCCTACATCGGCTATTTTGAGTGATTTTTCAAAATTGTGTATATTTAATGTAAAATATTATTTATAGAATGTTATTTGAAAGGAAAAGACATGTTGGATTTTTCACAGCTTTATGAGGTTGTAATATTTTCCGTCGGGGATACAAAAGCAGGAACAAAAATGGGCAAACTTCAGCTCAAAAACCTTGAAGACGGCTCGATTTTGAACTGTATTCTCTGGGAAGAAACGCTGAATCGCCTCGACAGCAAGATTTTTCGCACCGGCAATCAGGTGAAAATCCTCTCAGGCTCTTATAATGAAAAATATAACAACTGTCTTGTTGCCAATCTTGAACTTATAAACGAGGCGAAAATCGGGATTTCAAAGGACGAAGCCGATGAGATTTTCGGGAAAATTCTCGATTATGCGAACAGAATTAGCGATGAAAATCTTAAAAAATTCGTTACAGGGCTGCTTTTTGAGCACGAAGAAAAGTTCAAAACCGCACCGGCCGCAAAACTTATGCATCACAACTACCTCGGCGGGCTCGCTGAGCATACTTTTGAATGTTTGCAGATTGCGGACTGCCTGATTGACCAATTTTATAAAAAAGTTAGCAGAGATAATATTTTTGCGGCTTGCATTTTGCATGATTTCGGAAAAATATTTGAATATAAAATCGATACCGAATCAGGCTTGATTGATTACGATGAAGACTTCCCGAAAGAGTGGATTACGCACTCACAGTGGGGATTTTCAACCTGCATGGGTGCAGGATTCAAAAAAGTGGCAAAAATGATTGCAGCTCACCACGGCAGGGCCGAATGGGGCGCGATTGTGGATTTAAACGAGAGGGATTTGGATCCGGAGTTGTATTTGCTTCACCATATTGATGATTTATCCGCAAAATTCGGCAAAACCGCTGTTGGCGATTTAGGGATGAAGTAGATGGGTTTTCTTGATGCACTCGGGCAGCTTTTGCTCGGAATTTTGACAATTTTCGGAAAATGAACAATTTTTCATTTTCAATCGTTATAATTAAGTAAGTTTTTAGTATAATAATCTTAAAAATCCCGCTTTCGGGGAATAAATTAAAAAACATTAAGCTTCATACTGGAGCCAAAGGAGAAATTATGAAAAAGTTTTTGATTACATTTTGTGCATTATTAATAGGACTGGGCGCAAATGCTGCTGTTACTGCGGATCAGGCGCTTACGTTTTTTGCAAAATACATTGATTCTGCGAATAATTATAAAGAAGATGTTGTAAATTTTTACACACCTGACGCAAAAATCATAAGAGTTGTTATGAAACCGGACGGCTCGACCGTAACTTTAACCACAAATATGAAAGAATATGCAAACCAGATGAGAATCGGCGCAAACCTCGCTAAAATGCGCGGATATAAAAACTTTTATACACAAAGAAAAGTTACAAAAGTCGGAAATGATTACAAAATCACCTGCCTACGCCAGCCGTCTACCAGTGATTACAAAATCCCTGCATATTTCATCATCGGCGAGGATTCCAAAGGCGATCTTAAAATCAAAGAAGAATCAATGCATTCTAAAAACCAGCTTTTGCTAAAAGGCAAGAAAAAATAACAGATAAAATAATATTAAAAAGCGCTTTTTTGTTTAAAAGGCGCTTTTTGCTATATAAAAGTTAACACATTTGATAAACAAAAAAAAATAGTTTATATTTTTATTGTGGGGTGTCAGCTAAATAGGCGCTTTTGCCCAGGTGAGGAGAAATTTTGGAAAATAATTATTTTAAATTATTCTTAGACGATTTAAAACGGCTCTGGGACGGCTTTGACGTAGGGCAGAAGTTCGGCGTTGTTGCTTTGAGCATTATTACCATAGTTGTTTCCACCTATTTCATTATGAAATCCCTCGAGCCCAACTGGGCAGTGCTTTATTCCGACCTTTCCGAACAAGACGCCGCTGCAGTAACTGAAAGCCTTAAAAAAAGCGGCTATGCGTTTAAAATGAGCGCAGATAAAAAATCTGTTATGGTTCCTGCTAATCTTCAGGATGAATTGAGGATTTTCGTTGCGGAAAATGACCTTATTCAGGATACTGCACCGGGATTTGAGCTACTCGACGATATGCAGCTGGGCTCAACAGATTTTAAAAACAAATTAACAAAACAAAGAATATATCAGGGCGAATTGACCCGCTCTATCGAAAAAATGAACGGCATAAGAAAAGCCCGCGTGCAGATTGCAGAGCCGGAACGTTCTGTTTTTCAGGAAAGGGACGAATCTCCTACGGCTTCGGTTATGCTGATTCTGGAACCGGGCTACAGGCTCAAAACCTCGCAGATTAAAGCGATTAAAAACCTCGTTGCGTACGCAATCCCCAGATTGAAGCCGGAAAAAGTCTTTTTGACCGATCAGTCCGGAAACGCCCTCTCTGACGATAACGAACACGCCTCCAGCGACATAGGATCTTACAAGTTAAACCTCGAAAATCAAACTTCAAAGAAAATTCAGGAGGTTCTGGACAAAATCGTGGGCCGTGAAAATGCGTCGGTTCAGGTTTCTATGGATATTGACTTTAACAGCGCCCGCGCAACCATTGAAAGCTATATTCCTGTAGGCGAAACCCAGCAGGGTGTCCTCGCAAATTCACAGACCGAGTCTGAAAACTACGATAATCCTGCAATTTCTTCTGCAAAACCGCTCACTGACGACGATACCCACAACCCGCCCGAAACGCAGCAGACCACCCAAACCTCACTTCAGCAGTCTAAAAATTTAAATTACACAAAACAGAAAACTTCTGCGACATACAATGTTTCTAAGGAAATTAAACAAATTGTCTATGCTCCGGGCTCGGTAAAAAGGATGACAATTGCGGTTGCAGTGAATAAAATCCTCACAACAGAGGAAAAACAGGAGCTCGAAAAGCTCATTATTTCTGCCAGCGGTGCAGATTTGGACAGAGGCGATATAATCAACGTTACGAGCCTGCAATTCTCCGCTCTTGACGAAAATAAAGCAAAAGATGCGGCTCAAAACAAAGAGTATGAAAAACAAAGACAGATTGAGTTCTTTGTGACCAAGGTTGCACCGATGCTCATAGTTCTGATACTCGGTTTGACCGCTCTGTATGTATTCCGTTCGCTCTTTGGCAGGGTTGCAGCTTCCTCGGGCGGTGATGAATGGGATGAGGGCTTTGATGAACCTCAAAAACAGCTTACGGATGAGCTGCTCGGAAAACTCGAAATGGATCAGCTTCCGCAAATCGAGGCGAGGCTCAACCCTGAACTTGATAAACTTCGCAGTGATTTGAACGAAACTATTCTTCAAGACCCTGGCGAAGCCGCAAAACTCTTGATTTCTTATATTAAGGATTAAAAATAAATGAACCTGGATTACGATCAAATGTCAACACGCCAAAAAGTCGCATCATTATTGATTGCGCTGGGCCCCGGTACGGCATCTGAGATTCTGAAAAATATTAGAGATGAAGATCTCCTTGAACAAATCACCTATGACATTGCCAGCCTCGACAAAATCCCCACAGAAATTTTGAATAGGGTGCTGGAGGAATTCCATTCACTTTTTTTAGCAAGTGATTATCTTTCTTCGGGCGGTACTGCTTATGCAAGAACGATTCTAGAAAAAGCATACGGCAGCGAGCAGGCGCAAAAAATGCTTGCACGTCTGATGACGCTTTTGACGAAAAATCCGTTCCAATTTTTCAATGAAGCTGACCCCACACAGCTTGCGCAGTCATTTCAGAACGAAAATCCGCAGCTAATCGCGCTGATTCTTGCTTATATCAAGCCAGAAATCTCGGCAAAGGTTCTAAACGCTCTCCCTACTGATATTCAGGCTCAGGTTGCGTTTAAAATTGCGGATATGAGCTCGACGAACCCTGAAATCATTGCCGAAATCGAAAAAATCGTTGAAGGCAAGTTCTCCTCAGTTGTTACGCAGGATTTTTCAAAAGCCGGCGGTGTAAGCACTCTGGCAAGCATTTTGAACAGAACCGACCGCGGAACCGAGAAAAACGTACTCGAATTTCTTGAAGAACGCAGTCTTGAGCTTGCTGAGGGCGTAAGAGAGCTGATGTTCGTGTTCGAAGACATTCTCCAGCTCAAAGATCCCGCAATTCAGCGCATTATCCGCGAAGTCGATATGAAAGACCTCGCAATCTCTTTAAAAGGTGTTAGAGATGACCTGAAAGAGAAAATTTTTGCCAACATGTCCGAGCGTGCGCAAACCGTGCTGATGGAAGAACTCGAGTACATGGGCCCTGTGCGTGCAAAAGAGGTTCAGGAGAAGCAAACAAAAATCGTCGGTATTATCCGTATGCTCGAAGCTGCGGGTGAAATCGAAATTACCAGAGATACTCAGGAAGATGAATATATTGAGTAGTTTTGGGGCGCGTTTTGTAAAAATGGAAGCGTTGTGCGTATGAAAATTTTGTTGAGAGGTGCTTAATTGGGAAGAATTGCAGGCGGAAAGATTAATTACGGAGATTCTTTCGTTGTCAGAAGCGACGGGGGCAGAATGTCTGATGAAGAAATCAGGCAGGCACGCCAGATTGCCGAAAAAATCGTCGCAGAGGCAAAAGAACGCGCACTTTTGGTCGAGGGGCAGGCAAGTACCAAAGCAGAAGAAATTTTAAAACAGGCAAATGAAGAGGCGCAGAGTAAAACTGCACAAATCATCGAAGCTGCGCACAAAGAGGGATTTGAGGCAGGAATTAAGGAGGGGTTTGAAAAAATCACTTCCGAGATGGAAGAACGTCTCAAAAATCTTGATAATTTTGCGGCTTCGGAGCTTGAAATAAAAAAACGTATTGTAAAATCCGCCCATACGGAGATTCTTGAGCTTGTTACGGCGATTTGTGAAAAGGTTTGCCATACAGAACTTGTCCAGAACCCGAAACTCCTTGAAAATCTAACTGCTGCGGCAATTTCAAAGCTTAAAGAGAAAGAAACAGTAAATATTATCGTTAATCCGCAGATGGCGCAGAAGATTTATGAGATTAGCGATGGGCTGAAAGAACGATTTTTCGGGCTTGAAAATATTAAAATCATTGAAGACAGCTCTGTTCCTGCGGACGGAACTATTGTAGAATCGGTGGATTCGCGGGTTGATTCGGGGATTAAGGCGCAGATTTCAAGGATTTCCGACGAGTTGTTCAATGCGCTGAATTCCACATCAGAAGATGAATTGGTTGAAAAAACAGATGCTCCTGACGAAATATAACGAAATCATAAAAAAAACCGAAACCATTACGCAGGTTGGCAAAGTGACGGAGATTGTCGGGCTGATTATCGAGGCTGACGGGCCGGAAGCGAGCATCGGCGACCTTTGTTATATTTACAACCGGCTGGATTCAGAGCCTTTGAGGGCGGAGGTTGTCGGATTCAAGACGGGAAAAATTCTTCTAATGCCTCTGGGCTCGATGGAGGGGCTTATGCCCGGTGCGCTGGTTAAAAATACCGGTGCTCCGATGAAAATCAAGGTTGGTCAGCAGCTTTTGGGGCGGGTTTTGAATGGATTGGGCGAGCCGATTGACAATCTTGGCGCTGTAAACTCGCAATCTCTTTATTCCACGCACGCTGACGCGATTAATCCGTTGAACAGGCAGCTTATTCGTGAGCCATTGGCGCTCGGAATCCGGTCGATTGACGGATTTGTTACTGCCGGAAAAGGGCAAAGGCTCGGCGTATTTGCCGGCTCCGGTGTTGGTAAAAGTACGACTTTGGCGATGATGGCGAAGAATACGAACGCTGATTTGAACGTAATTGCTCTAATTGGGGAGCGCGGACGCGAGGTTCGCGAATTTATTGAATCAACGCTGGGGCCGGAGGGCATGAAACGCTCAATTGTTGTTGTTGCGACCTCAGAGCAGCCCTCTCTTGTTAAAATTAAGGCGGCTTTTGTTGCGACTGCGATTGCCGAGTACTTCCGTGACAAGGGAAAAGACGTGCTTTTTATGCTGGATTCGGTTACGCGTATTGCAATGGCGCAAAGGGAGGTCGGTTTGGCGGTTGGCGAGCCTCCTGCAACGCGCGGTTATACACCGTCCGTGTTTGCGCTTATGCCAAAGCTTCTTGAGCGCGCCGGAAGCAATGAACATGGCACAATTACGGGGCTTTACACGGTTCTTGTTGAGGGGGATGATTTTAACGAGCCGATTTCGGATACTGCGAGGAGTATTTTGGACGGGCACATAATGCTTTCAAGGGATTTGGCTCACAAAAACCATTATCCTGCTGTTGATGTGCTTGAGAGCATAAGCCGTGTTATGAAAGAGTGCGTTTCTGCTGAACACGCGCAGGCTGCGGGCAAGATTCGCACGCTTCTGGCTGCATATCGCAAAAACGAGGATTTAATCAACATCGGGGCGTATGTAAAAGGCTCTGACCCCGTTACTGACCAGGCGATTGCGCTTTCCGGCGAAATTAACAGGTTTTTGTGCCAGTCTGTTGATGAAAAGACGGGTTTTGAAGACACTCAGGCGGCTTTGATTGCGCTCGGTGCGAAAATTAACGCTTAAAATAACAAAATTTATCCCGAAGCTTAAATTTCACTTTTCCGTTCCGATTCGCCCTCCACAGGGGGTAGGGCTCATAGTCAACTCCAAAGTAAAATCCAAGCTTCTTTGTTTGGTTTTGTAAATCGATTTTTATTTAAAAAGCTGAAAAGTGTCGCATTTGAGTTCTTTTAAGGGTGAACCTTTGCGGCAGGTAGGGCATTCGGTCATTTCGTTTCTTTTAAACAGGTTTTTTTTGAATAAACTTAAATCGGCTGTGTTGATTTGTGTAATTTTCAAGGCTCCGTCTCCCTATTCGTCACTTTGAGTGAATGAGTTTATATTATAACAGATATTTTAATAATTGTACAGAGTACAATTAATATTTCTTAATATTAACCGCAAAATCGACCCGGAGACATTGATAATTGCATAATCTTTATATTTTGATATTATAATAGTATTAATTGAAGGTTAAAAAATAAGGAAAACTATGTCATCAGACAGGATTACGGAAGAAAAAGTCGAAAACCCTGATAATATTGAACAAGTCGAAGATTACTGCTCGCAGATTGATGAAGAAAAATCAAGAACCCTCGCGGTTGTAAGAGCGTTCATAGCAAATATCGGCATAGCGCTTGTGAAACTGATTTGTTTCTTCTTTTCTCACTCATCAGCGATGCTTTCGGAGGCAATTCACTCCGGAGTGGACTCGTTCAACAGCGTTTGCCTTTACGTCGGCATAAAACGAGGCTCAAGGCCCGCTGACAACGCCCATCCTTTCGGATACGGGCTGGAAGCCAATGTCTGGGCGATGTTTGCGTCAATATTGATGCTTGGTGGTACTTTTATCGCGTTTTACAGCGGTTTTGACAAATTTTTCAATGTCCACGATCATTCCGACCTGTTGAACAATTATCCTTACATCGCTGTTGCTCTTGTTTGCAGTATTTTGTTCGAGGCATGGGCTGTTGCAAGCGCTTCAAAGGCTGTTTTGCACGAAGTTGAAATTGAGGAGAAAAATCCGTTCAAATCGTTCTTCATTTCGTTAAAATATATCCGAAAAACCAAAAGCCCTACGACCAAATTCGTCTGGTACGAGGATGTTGCGGCGCTGACCGGTGTTGTTGTTGCGTTTATCGCACTTTCGCTGGCGAAATTCGTCATGCCTCCGGAAACTGCCTACGTGCCCGACGCAATCGCTTCTATTATCATCGGTTTTATACTTTTGATTCTTGCGATTTATCTTTTAAGGCATAATGTGAGCTCATTGACCGTTCAGTCGGCAGAACCGGGCGTTGAGGAGAAAATTCGCGAGGTTGCTGGCGATATCCACGGAATTACGGATGTTGTTGAGCTGAAAACCATTGATTTGGGCTCGTCAGGGCTGATTATTAACATGACAATCGAAGTTGACCCCGAAACCCAGATGAAAGACGCTGACGACATCGCAGATATGCTCGAAAGAAACATCAAAAAACGTCTCAAAAACGTTACGCATATTACGATTGAGCTGCAGGCTCACGACGCGGAGGACAACTGGGAAGAAAAATTCGGAAAAATCATCTCAGAGGGCATTGATATCGGCGCAATCGACTGCAACGAGGCAAAAATGCTCTCGAATTTCTACGGGTTTGCAAATACCGTTGTAAAAGAAATTATGGTGCCCAGAACGGACATTTTTCTTATCAGCACGGAAGAAAATATTAACGAGCTGGCGGATATGATTATTTCGTCGGGACATACGCGAATCCCGATTTACAAAGACAATCCGGACGACTTAATCGGTGTTATTAACGCAAAAGATGTGCTTAAATTCTTCAAAAATGGCGGCATAAGCGAGAATTTTTCAATAGAATCGCTAGCAAGAGATATCCTTATTGTGCCTGAAAACAAGTTTATTTCTGACCTTTTGAGCGATTTTACTTCTTCAAAGAACCAGATTGCGGCGGTTGTTGATGAACACGGCGGAGTTGCGGGGATTGTTACGATTGAAGACATTCTTGAAGAAATTGTCGGCGAAATTTATGACGAATTCGACAAAGTTGAAACCCCCGAGGTCATCAAAATCGACGAAAACACGCTCAATGTGTCCTGCAAGATGAGCATTGACGATATAAACGAAAAATACGACCTTGATATCCCGAACGAGGATTTTCAGACCATCGGCGGGTACGTTTTCGGGCTTCTGGGCAGAGAACCTGAGGTTTTTGACGTTATTGAGGACAGAAACATCACATACACGGTTCTTGATGTTGACGGGCGCAGGATTTCGAGGATAAAAATGCACAAGGAAACGCCTTTTGTCGAAGTAAAACGCCCCGAGGACAACTTCAAGGACGCTGAATCTTAACAATTTGCCCGAAAAGGCGCGAATTTGGTATTATATTTTTACAATGGATAACACATCTTTAAAAGCACGAATAGAAGCTGTTTTGTTTATAACCGCGCAGGCGCTGGAGATTAAAGATATCGCCGAAATCCTCAAAGAAGACGAGGAAATCATCGAAGAAGCGCTTCTTGAACTCATTATGGATTACTCGGCACGCGAGGGCGCGCTCGAAATCGATGATGAAAACGGTTATATCTTGCAGGTGAAAGAGGAGTTTATGGATATTGTTGAACAACTCTGCCCTGTTGAGCTAAAGCCGCCCGTGCTGAAAACTTTAACGATTATTGCACTGAAAGAGCCAATCAGGCAATCCCAGCTCAAAGAATTGCGCTCAAACGCCTACGAACATGTTGCAGAACTTCTGAAAATGGGGCTAATTTCAAGGACACGGGACAAAAATGGACGTTCTTTCAACCTGAAAACCACTCCGAAATTCGCGGAATATTTTAAACTCAAAGGCGACGCAAAATCGCTCGCAAAAATCATTGAACTCGAAAAACAGGCAAAAGAGTCAGACTAGCATGAACGAATTGAGCCTTTCAGAAAAAAGAGAGTTTTATTCATCGCTTTTATCCCTTTATGACGCCGGATTTTCCTATGCTGACGCCTTTTTCACAATAGAAACAAACTCGCGTAACAAAAATATAAAAGCAATGGCGCAATGCATCCGTTTTGAGATTCAGAAAAATGTGCCTTTTACAAAAATAATCACAAAATATAAAGAAATCCTCGGAGCTCCTTATGCGCTGCTGGTTTGCGCCGGCGATATTTTTGGAAAACTTGACGAGGTTCTCGAATATATTTTAAAAGATATCAAACGCATTGAAAATTTCAGAAGCAGCCTGATTTCTTCGCTCATTTACCCTGTTTTGCTCTTTTTCGGGGCGCTGGGCGTTTTGATGTTTTGTCAGTTTTTCTTTTTTAAGGTTTTTGATGTTATGTACACAACCGGCATGGATCCTGCGGCAATGAAAACGCTTTTTATCGGCGCGATTTTAAAAATAGCCCTTGTTTACGCGGTGATTTCGGGTTTAATTGTTTTTCTGGTCATAAACAGAAAAGCTCAGGTCGTTCTACTTGATTTTATGAGCAAAAACGCCATTTTGTCCGGATTTTTTAACAGATATTTTTTGGCAAATTTCTTTTCTGTGCTTGCAGCGTCGTACGATGCGGGAATTCCTGTTACGGAATCAATATTCATGGCTTCGCCCTTGCTAAAAACCCAAAAAATGACGACCGCAATAAGAATAACGCAAAAATTGCTTTGCCAGAGTGAATCCGTAACCGTTTCTTTTCGCTCGGCGGGCATTTTTGACGAATTTATGCTCGCACAAATCGCTACCGGCGAAAAAACTGGCACGCTCGAGAAGACTTTTTATGCGATTTCAGAGCAATGCGAGCGAAAACTTCAGGAATATATAAATATTTTCACCGGTTTTATCAAGCCGTTTTCGATTCTCGTAGTCGGGCTGCTCGTCGGTTATATTGCCATAACGTTTTATTCGCGTCTTTACGGCGGTTTGCTTAATTATTTTTAGATTGTCCGAGAAAAATTCGTGATAAGGAACACTCTGCCGAGCAAAAAGTGACTAAATGTCACGTTTTGCGAGAGGAAGACGTGAACGAACTTTTTGAGTGACGATTAGAAAAGGTGAGCCTTGGACGGTTCGCGCCGGCGAATCGGCTAAGGCGACACTAGATTAGATACGAATGAACAAATAAAAATTATGTACGTCAAATCATTAGAGCTCAAAAATTACAGAAACTACGAAAATCTTAAAATAAATCTCAATTCCGACAAAATACTGTTTGTCGGGAAAAATGCACAGGGAAAAACGAACCTGCTCGAGGCGATTTATTACATGTCCTGCCTGAATTCGGCGCGCGCAAAAAACGACAGCGAAATAATCAGCTGGAATAAAGAATTTATGCGCCTGAAACTCGAAATGTCGCGTCAGGAGTTGGATTCCACGCTCGAAATCTTCAGCGCACCGCCCAAAAAACGCGAGATGTTTGTAAACGGCGTCAAAAAACGCAAATCCTCGGAATTTTGTTCGAATTTATGTGTGGTTTCTTTTTCTGTTAATGACCTTTTGCTTTTGCGCGGAACCCCTGATGACAGGCGCGGCTGGCTGGATATGGCGATAAGCCAGATTTATCCCGCATATCTTGACAGAATCGCAAAATACAACAAAATCCGCGTCCAAAAAGGCAGTCATCTTCGCGAAATCAAAGGAAATCTCCACGCGAACCGCGACATCCTTGATGTTTTGAATACGCAGCTTATAGTTGCGGGCAGCAACATAATTTATCTTCGTTTGAAGTTTTTGCGCGAGCTCCAGAAAATTGCAAAGCAAAAACACCTGAAAATCGCTGACAAAGAAGACTTTTTCATGGAATATAACTCTTCTGTTGTTGATACACTTGGTTTTGAGGCGGAAATCCCTTACACGGTTGAAGATATTGCGTTTGTTTTTGATGAAAAACTTAAACTCCGCCAGGATGAAGAAATTATCCGCGCTCAGGCCGTTGTCGGGCCGCATCGTGACGATGTTTTTTATTATATAAACGGAATTGATTCGAGAAAATTCGCCTCGCAGGGGCAGCAGCGGACGATTGTTCTGAGTTTGAAGCTTGCTGAACTTGAGCTTATTAAGGAAAAAATCGGTGATACGCCCGTTTTGCTTCTGGATGATGTTCTTGCCGAGCTGGACAACCTCCGCCAGAATTATTTGCTCAACGCAATTGGAACCGAAACCCAGACCATAATTACGTCGGTTGATACGGTGCTTTTCGGGGAAGATTACCTGAAAAATGTCGAAGTTTTCAATATTTCCGACGGGAATGTTAGTTTCTAGGGGTTGTGCCGGAGGGTAGGGATTCAGTAGATGGTTTTTTCGTTCCGATTCCGCCGGCATGCGACGTGAGGTTGATGAATTTTCCGTTTTATGACGCCGCCCCCAGCGTCCATCCACTGAATCCCTTATTTTGGAGCGTTTTTGGGAAATGCTTTATTATTGTGCCCTATACCCGTGCATTTTTTTAACCCATAACTCAATTTTCTGTAAAAATCGCATTTTTAAGGTAGAATTAAAAAGAAAAAATCAAACGCGGAGGGAAAATGATTGAGATTTTAATTGCAATCCTGCTCGGATACCTTATCGGATCTATTCCGACCGGATATATAATCGTTAAATTAATGACCGGACAGGATATCAGAACCGTGGGCTCCGGCTCAACCGGTGCTACGAACGTAAAAAGAGTTCTGGGTAAAAAATGGTTCTTCATCGTGATGATTCTTGACGCAATAAAGGGCGCAATCCCCGTTCTGCTTGCGGTTTTCTTCCTGCATGCCTATCAAAAACTCGGAATAACGCCGGTTTGTGCTGCAGCTGCTGTCTTAATCGGCCATAGCCGTTCGATTTTCTTGAAATTCACCGGCGGAAAGTCTGTCGCATCCGGCGTGGGAACGATTCTGGCGCTATGCTGGCAGGTCGGGCTTTTAATCGCGCTAATCTGGGGCATAATCACCTATTCTACAAAATACGTTTCCGTCGGCTCAATAATTGCACTCGCACTTTCGCCGTTTTTGATGTTTGCCTTTAAACAGCCCGTCGGATACATTGTTTATTGCGCAATCGGCGCGATTTATATCATCTGGCTGCATCGCGAAAACATAAAACGCCTCATCAAAGGCAACGAAAACAAAGTGAGGGAATAATGCCGCAATATAAGGGTTTTAAGGTCGTTACAAAAATTCCGGTCGATTCAAAAGAGATACTTTCGCTTGTTTATACGCCGGGCGTGGGCTCATCGTGCCTTAAAATCAGCGAAAATCCCGAATTGACAAAGGTTTTAACAAATAAATTGAACTCCGTTGCGGTCATTGCTTTTGATTATGAAATTGCGCTGAAACGGGCGTTGTTTTTGAAAAGCGCGCTGATGATTGACGCTTATCCGCTCTGCGTAAAGGATTCTGTGCAAAAAGAAGATTTAAAACTCGTTGTAGAAAACATTGAGCCGAATTTTTGCGGAGTTGACCTTAGCCAGATTGCTGAATTTGCTCAAAATATTGATTTTCAGGTGCAAATCCCTGTTTTGACGGCTCCGGTGGCGGATTTGCGCGATTTTTTTGGTGCAATTTCAAGAAATATTTTCAAATTCGACCCATCAAAACTCTCAGGCACAACAAATGAAAAATCGCTTGAGCTGCACGAGCTTGCGGGCGGGGTGATAGAAACCGAACTCACCGAAGAAAAGCGAAAAAAGCCGCTTGCGGTGATTTCTGACGGAACATCGGTTCTGGGGTTCGGAAATATCGGTGCTGAGGCGTCAATTCCCGTTCTGGAGGGGAAAATCGCGTTATATTCAGAGCTGGCGCAGGTTGACGCGATTCCGTTGGCTTTGAAAACGCAAAATCCTGATGAAATCATAAAAATTGCACAAATTCTTGCTGATTCATTTTCCGGGATTCATCTTGAGGATATTGCGGCGCCGGCTTGCTTCAAAATCGAAAATACGCTTATTGAAACATTAAAAATTCCCGTTTTTCACGACGATCAGCACGGTTCGGCGATAATTGTTCTTGCAGGGCTTCTGAACTCACTTGTGCTTGAAGAAAAAGAGCTTTCTGAGGTAAAAATTGTCATAAACGGTGCCGGTGCGGCAGGGAGCGCAACTGCGCGGCTTCTTGCATTTGCGGGCGCAAAAAACATAAAACTTTGCGATATAAATGGTGTAGTTTACCCGAATCGTCCTGAAAATGACGAAAATCTGGAGGAGCTCGCAAAACTAACCAATCCTGGCGGCAAAAAAGCTGCTCTTTCAGATATAATCAAGGGAGCGGATGTTTTTATCGGGCTTTCAAAGGGAAATATCCTGACGGACGAAATGGTACTGTCAATGGCAGAAAATCCTGTGATTTTTGCGCTCGCAAACCCAATTCCTGAAATAATGCCTGATAAAGCGGAGCATGATGGTGCGTATATTGTGGCTACAGGGCGCAGTGATTTCCCGAATCAGATAAATAATTCGCTTGCGTTTCCCGGGCTTTTAAAAGGGGTGCTGGATGCCGGTGTTGAGCGAATTACAGATGAAATAAAACTCGAATGCGCATTAACAATCGCCTCGCTGGTGCCGCAGGACGAACTTTCGCGTGAAAAAATCGTTCCTGACGGGCTGGATATGCGTGTTACGCAGAGCATTGCCGCAATGATTTGTGCAAAATTCAGGGTTTAGGCTTTTTTGTAAAAATATTTTTGAACCAATCCCCGACCGCCGTTGCTTTTGCACCAATCCATGCCGAAGCAGCTTTATATTTTGAAGAAATCCAGGTTCCGGCTTGTTTGTACCAGGGATTTGATGATGGTGCGGGCGCCGGTGCGGGTTTTGGAGCGGATTTAAAGAGTTTATCTATGAGCCCTTTGCCTTTGTAGATTCCAAATCCTGCCAGACCTGCAATAAGCAGTCCTGCGGCTACTTTTTTAGCTGTATCCCATCCGTTTTTCTTCTGCGGGGCGGCAGGTGGCATTGTTTGAGGCTGCGGCTGGAATATATCCTCTTCGGGGCCGTAAACTTCGCCTCTGCGCGGCACATTCGGGAGTTGTTCGGGCATAATTTGCCCCGGAACAGTCGGGACGCCGGCTCGCTGAGAGGCATAATTTTGAAGATATGGCGAGGGATTGCCGGTTATGTAGCCCACGACATCATCTGCGACGATTCCGTGGGTCGTTAATAAATCAAAACAATTCGGATAAATCGGATTCATAGTTTTTTCTCACACTAATAACTTACATGTATATAAAGTATTTTTGCGAGAAAAAATTGCCTGTTATTTCATTTTTTTGAACCAATCTGCAAAAATTTTCAGCGGCGCGCGTGTCAAACCGAGCGCAAACGCGGGAATATCCTTTGAAACAACCGTTCCTGCGCCGATTGAGGACTGTTCGCCCAACTCGACCGGTGCTACGAGCACGGAATTTGAGCCGGTGCTTGCCCCGTCTTTCACAACTGTGCGGAATTTTTCTTTTGTTGCATGGTTGTAGTTTGCCGTGATGGTTCCTGCGCCGATGTTTACGTTGCTTCCGAGCTCGGAATCACCGATGTAACTTAAATGTGATACATTTGTGTGATTTTTGATTTTAGAGTTTTTGATTTCGACAAAATTTCCGATTTTGACGCCCTCTCCAAGCTCAACACCGCCTCTCAATCGTGCAAAAGGCCCGATTTTGCAATCTTTTCCGATTATATTTTTCCCCTCAATGTAGGTGCACGGGTAAATTATCACGTCGGGCGCGATTTCGGTTTCGGGTGAAATAAATGTTGTTTCGGGGTCAACAATTGTCACGCCGTCCTCCAAAAGCTTGTTTATAACGCGGTTTTTGAGGATTTTTGCAGCTTCGGCAAGATGGGTTTTTGAATTTATGCCGAAAGATTCTTCATTGTTTTCAAGAACATAGGATTGTGCTTTCAAACCCTGTGAAATCGCCCATTTCACGATATCTGTGAGGTAATATTCGCCCTGTGCGTTGTTTGAATCAAGGCTCATGAATGCCGGTGAAATTTCCGCCCAATTGATAAGGTAAACTCCGGTATTTATTTCTTTTACGGCTTTTTGTTCGGGAGTGGCGTCTTTTTCTTCGACGATTGCGCAAAGATTGCCGTTTTCGCTGCGGATTATTCGCCCGTAATTTTGCGGATTTTCAAAAATTGCCGACATAACGCTCAAAGAGGCATTGTTCTGGCGATGATTTTCGATGAATTTCTTCAAAGTTTCAGAAGTCAAAAGCGGTGTGTCGCCGCAGAGGATAAGAACTTCTCCCGAAAAGCCTTTAAGATCTTCAAAAGCCTGATAAGCCGCATGCCCCGTGCCGAGCTGGGGAGATTGGAGCAGACATTTTGCGTTTTCGTAGTTTTTTTTGACGAAATTTTCGACTTCTTCGGCTTTATGCCCTACGATTACGTAGTTTTGGGAAACTTCGCCGGTTTTGTTTACTTCGTCGATAACATATCCCAGCAATTCTTTGTTAAAAATTTTATGCAGAACCTTGGGTGTTTCAGACTTCATTCTGGTGCCTTTTCCTGCCGCAAGGATTATTGATTTTACGTTTTTATCCATTTCACGCTCCGTTTTTCTCTTTTTAATTAATAATATACCGCCCACATTCTATTTGCAAAAATTTGTCCGAGAAAAATTCGTGATAAGGAACGAAGTGACGTGAACGAATTTTT
>URHD01000043.1 GCA_900547585.1 uncultured bacterium
AATTTAATTTTTAAATTACAATTTTAGCCACAGTGCGCTGTAGGGATTGAGTCTGGTGGTCAAATTTTTATTTTCGACTTTAACTTTTATCATTTTGTCTGTCAGAAGGTCTTTTATATAGAGGTCTTTGGGCTTTTTGCCAAAATCGTCATTTGTGAAAGTAACTACCGCTTTCAGGCGCTTTTGTGAAAGGTTATTTATTACAACAACCCTTTCTTTCTCGGTTTCTCTTACATAAGCGAAAATTTCAGGCGAATCCGTCTTAACTCTGACAAATTTTCCTCTGGACATTACGAGATATTGCTTGCGAACCTTGATAAGCTTTTTGACTTTTTCATATACAATGTTGTTAAAGGTTCCTTTTTTGTAGATTGCGTCATAAAAAACATGTTTTTCAATCGGCCCGCGGTTTATGTCGCGGCTGTCAAAGTAGCTGAGCATTTTGGGCTTATTTTTTTCTTGTTTTTGTCGATTTTTTCTGATTTCGGCGCTTTTCTTTGCGTTGGCGAAGTTGTTCTGGATTCCGATTTCGTCGCCGTAATAAATAATCGGAATTCCCGGAAGCGACATTAAAATAGAAAATGCCATGCCGATTCTGTCAGGATTGTTATCTAAGAAATTAGCCAACCGGCCGCTTACACCGTAGCCTTTTCGAAAAGAGGCGCCTTTGGGCGACAAATCTTCATATAGCAGCTCTCTGGTTTTTTGATTTACCATTTCGAGTGTTAATTCGTCATGAACCCTCAAAAATATTGCCCATGACGCGGAATCCGGAATTGTCGGAGTGTCCTTGTATGCTTTCCAGAAGTACTGATTGTCTGCTGTGACCAGAGAAGCCCAGATTGCGGGCATGTACGGGAAATGGTAGGCTATTTGAACCTCGTCGGTTCTGGTAATTTCTTTTTCTTTGCCGTTAATTTCTTCTTTTATTGTCTGTTCGCTCCCAAAATAAGGCAGGATGTTGTTCGGGGTCTGACATGCTTCTGCCTGAATTACTGAACGCGGCGCAATTGCCTGCAAATAAAGGCTTATAAGTTTGATAATTTTGTGAGTTTTGGGCAGATTTTCTGCGTTTGTGCCGGATTCTTTAATCAAATAAGGAATCGCATCCATCCTGAAAATATCCACCCCGAGATTTGCCCACATTGAGACTGTTTCGAGGTTGTAATAAAGAACATCGGGATTTTCCCAGTTCAAATCCAGCTGAAACGGATAAAACGTGTGATAAAGGTAATAATCTTTTCCTTTAATCGTAACTTTGCGGTAATGAGAATCCGTAATTTCAGGGAAAATCAGCCTGCGTTTTGAAATTTTTCCGTCATCTTCTTTGTATTCAACGACCATCCCGAGTTTTTCGTCTTTGTAGCGTTTAAATTCGGGGATTTTTTCTCTTACTACAAAATTATTAAGTTTGCTCACATCTCCTTTTAGAGCGTCTTGAAACCATTGATTTTCGTCTGAAAGATGGTTCAAAACAAGGTCAGCCTTGATTTTTAAGCCTTTTTCGCGTGCTGTTTTTACGAAAACCTTAAATTCCGGCATTCCGCCCAAATCCGCCCTTACATAGCGCGAATTTCTGACATCGAACCCCGAATCAGCCATTGGAGAATCAGCGAAAGGAAGAATATAAATAGTCGTGACCCCCAAATCCTTTAAATAATCCAGCATTTCGGCGTCATCCGCAAAAGTATTGCATTTTGACGGGTCTTTTACACCAAAATGGTCAGGATAAAACATGTAAATTATTTCTTCCTTGTACCAGTCGGAGGTTCTTGAAAAATCCTCGTCAGTAAGGTATTTGGGGCGTTCGGATTTTGTTTTTTCGATGAGTTTATATACATTTGCATAAATTTCTTCGGTATTTTCCGAGCCGTAAATTTTTGAAATACACGATTTCATCTCGTTTTCCAGTTTTTTAGAAACAAGACTTTTTTCTTCCTGTATTGCTGTTTGAGCGCATGCAGGAAGAATCAAACAGTTAAAAACAAGCACGATTGTGAGAAATGTGGATAATATTTTTTTCATGGTTACTCCGGTTGTTGAGGTTGTATTTGTAAATTTTTATATAGTCTTGATTTCTTGTGTATCAATCGACTTACCTACGATAGGTGCAATTTTTTTCAAATCAGAGTACAAATCGCTGAACTGTTCGGGGTAAAGTGATTGTGCACCGTCACACAAAGCCGTATCAGGGTCATAATGAACCTCGATAATTAGCCCGTCGCATCCTGCGGCCACTGCAGCTCTGGACATCGGTGCAACTTTGTCGCGAAGGCCGGTTCCGTGGCTCGGGTCGATGATAATCGGCAGGTGGCTTAACTTTTTGATTACAGGAATCGCCGAAAGGTCGAGTGTGTTTCTTGTTACACGCTCAAATGTCCTGATTCCGCGTTCACAAAGGATAACTTCCCTGTTTCCGCCCGACATAACGTACTCGGCAGCCATCAAAAGTTCTTCAAACGTTGCTGAAAGCCCTCTTTTTATCATTACGGGCTTGTTAACATAACCGAGTTCTTTTAAAAGGTTAAAATTCTGCATATTTCTTGCGCCAACCTGCAAAATATCAACGTAATCAAGAAACATCGGGATTTGTGAGATTTCCATAACCTCGGAAGTTACTGCCATGCCGTATTTGTCGGCAACTTCACGGATAATTTTCAAACCGTCTTCGCCCATTCCCTGAAAAGCATAAGGAGATGTTCTGGGCTTAAAGGCACCGCCGCGCAGAATTTTTACGCCGATTTCTTTGAGTTTTGCAGCGGTTTCGTCCATTTCTTCATAACTTTCGATTGTGCAAGGGCCTGCAATAACGCCTGTGTGCTCACCGCCGAATTTTATGCCGTTTACGTCGATTACTGTGTCTTGCGGCTGGAAAATTCTGCTTACGAGTTTGTAGCTCGAAGTTATTTTAATAACCTCTTTTACTCCGTCAAGAAGTTCAATGTCACGCGGGTCAACGACTTTTCCGCCTACGCAGCCGATTACTGTGTGGAGCTCGCCTGTCGAAACGTGAGCGTCAAAGCCTTTTTTCTTAATAAAATTTATTACATTTTCGATTTGTTCTTCCGAAGCGCCGTGGCGCATAATTACGAGCATAGTGTTCCTTTCCTTGTAAAGTTATTAATGTTACACCAATAATAAAACAAAAGTTTATCCCCGTCCAAAGGCAATTTTTTTTCTTTACCTGTTTTAACAAAACCATCATGGACAAAATTCAATCTCCCTCGTTTAAATCAAAAATAAATTTCATTCCTTACGGTCAATTTGCCAAAATGAACAAAATAAATCCCATTAAATTTGACCATGAGCATCCAAATGTTCTAAAAGCCGACAAATTTTGGAGTGCAAACATAAGAAGCTGCACCGGCGGCGGGATTGTCGGCAAAAATGAGGCATCCGGTTATCATATTTGGGATGACAGGGTTAATTTTGACGGTATAAAAAATGTAATTGAAAATATTACAAGTTCTGTAAAAGAACCTGTTTCAGGGCTGGTAATTGGTGCAAAAGATATCAAAGAAGCTCCCCGCTCAATGCCAATGTTTACAAAAATTAGAAATGCAATGAACCGGAATGTTCCGAATGTTTCTGTTTTTCAGGCTATAAAAGAAAAACTGGGACAAATCCACTACGCATACAATAGAAAAGAAGATACATGGTATTTGTGTTGTGAAAAAGTAAATCCTAAAAACGGAAACTCAATACCCGTCGTGAGAGGAATAAAAAGTTTGAAAAATTTCTTTTCAAAAATCTCAATTGCGCCCAATGACAGGCTTTTTATTAAAGGTAAAGAGGTTCTGCCGAAGGATTGTCCGGAAATTTTTAAATAATTTCATAATTCTCGATTGAATCCTGCTCACGGACATAACACGTCCTAAAAATTTTGTGCTAAAATCGTTCTATGGTATCACATGTAATTACAGCTACAGTTGAGGGAATTGAGCCTTACAAAATCGACGTGGAAATTGACCTTGTCCAGTCGATTCCGGGCATTACCATCGTCGGGCTTCCCGATACTGCTGTAAATGAGGCAAAGGAAAGGGTTCGTTCGGCTATTAAAAACGCAGGATTTCTTTTTCCCAACAAAAAAGTGGTAATAAACCTTGCTCCGGCAGATTTGAAAAAAGAGGGCACAAATTACGACCTTCCTATGGCAATGGGAATCCTTGCAGAAGACGGAATTTTGGACGGAGGTCTTTTAAAAGATACTGCGTTCATCGGGGAGCTTTCTCTGGACGGTTCTTTGAGGACTGTGAACGGAATTTTGCCGATTGTTGCGGGTTTGAAAGATTTTGGCGTGAAAACGGTCATTGTGCCCGAAAAAAATGCAAAAGAAGCCGCGCTCATCCCTGATATTTGTGTTCTTAGCGCAAAAAGACTTGAGGACGTCGTTAATCATTTTTCACCTGACGAAAACCTCCGAAAACCGCTCGAGCGCTGCGAAGTTGATATAGAAGATTACCTGAATGAATACACAACAACGAATTATCCCTACGATTTTAAGGATATTAAGGGTCAGGCAAAAGCAAAAAAGGCGCTTGAGATTTCAGCAGCCGGCGGGCACAACCTTTTGATGACAGGGCCTCCGGGTTCGGGGAAAACGCTGCTTTCAAAGACTTTTGCTTCGATTTTGCCGCCTCTGGAGCTTGAGGAGGCGATTGAGCTGACAAAAATTTACAGCGTAAGCGGAATGCTTGAGCCGGAGAGCCCGCTCGTGAACAAAAGACCGTTCCGTTCTGTTCACCATAGCGCTTCTGCCGTGGGGATTATCGGCGGAGGTTCGCACCCGAAACCCGGTGAAATCACTCTGGCACACAGGGGAGTGCTTTTTCTGGATGAAATTGTGGAATTTCCGAGAAATGTGCTCGAAGTTCTGCGCCAGCCGCTCGAAGACGGCGAGGTTGTCATTACAAGGGCGCAACAGCGGATAAAATTTCCTGCTGATTTCATTTTGCTTGCCGCAATGAACCCGTGCCCGTGCGGATATCTCGGCGATACGCAAAAACACTGCACATGCACGGAATTTCAGGTTCAGCGCTACCGCTCAAGGCTCTCCGGCCCTATGCTGGACAGAATTGATATTCAAATTGAAGTTCCGAGACTGTCTGAGGCTGAACTTTTGAATAAAGATTTCAAATCCGAATCGTCGGAGCAGATTCGCTCTAGGGTTGTGAAAGCCAGAAAAATTCAGACTGCCAGATACAGGGATTATCCGATATTTACAAACTCAGAATTGACGCCGGAATTGATAAAAAAATTCTGCAAACTTGACGAAAAAAGCGAAACCCTGCTGAAAACTGCAATCGCAAGGTTTAATTTGTCCGGCCGTGCCTATGACAGAATCGTCAAACTCGCACGAACCATTGCCGACCTTGAAAACTCCGAAAATATTGAAAGTTCTCACGTTGCACAGGCACTGCAGTACAGAAGTTTTATATCTTCGGCGCAATAATTTGTCCGAGAAAAGTTCGTGATAAGGAACGAAGTGACGTGAACGAACTTTTTGAGTGACCACTTGAAAAGGTGAGCCTTGGGCGGTTTGCGCAGGCGAATCGACTAAGGCGACACTAGATTAGATTGTCTAATCACTTCCGGCAATGTAATTTTTGCGTCTTCGGGCGATAGTGGCATTATGTTTAAGATGCTTATTGTACTTTTTTTAATGAAAATCTTCGGAATCAAAGCTGCGTCCGGTGCTTTTTTAATGTTTATTTGCCTTGTATAATCCCATTTACCAAAGACGGATGAGTATTTTGGGAATTTTTATATTATAATATTTTTGTCAAAGCTTTGGAAGTGGGAGTATGTAGATTGCAGCATATCAAACTGACAAAATTCATATTTATAGCGCTTGTTCTGGGAATAGTTACGGGATTTGTTTTTCCTGATTTTGCCGTGAAACTTGCGCCTGTTTCGACCATGTTTTTGAACATGGTTAAAATGATTATTGCCCCGCTTTTGTTCTCTACGCTTGTTATCGGGATTGCGGGTCATGGTGATATCAAGAGCCTCGGAAAAATCGGGTTCAAAACTATAATTTATTTTGAAGTAGTGACCACAATTGCACTGATAATCGGGCTTTTGATAGGGCATTTTGTCCAGCCCGGCACCGGCGTAAACACTGATTTTGCCGTTTCTTCGCAGTCAATGAACCTTGTGAACCAGATGGGGCATTCAAACCTCGCCCATCACTCGCTTTCTGCAATGATTGTTGATATTGTCCCCTCGAGCGTAATAAAATCCATGGCTGACGGGAATTTGCTCCAGATAGTTGTTTTCAGCTTGTTTTTTGCGCTGGCTGTTTGTGCTGTGGGCGAAAAGGCGCGTCCTGTGCTGAATCTGCTTAATTCTGTTTCTGAAATAATGTTTAAATTCACGGAATACGTAATGTGGTTTGCGCCTGTCGGTGTTTTTGCCGCTATTGCAAGCACAATCGGCAGCAGCGGGGTCAGCATTCTCAAGAATTATATCAAAGTAATCTGTTCTTTGTATTTTGCGCTTGCTGTTTTTGTGGTTTTTCTTGTGATTCTGGTTTGTTCAATTGTAAAATTGCCTGTAAAAGGGCTTATTAAAGCAATAAAAGATCCTGCGCTTCTGGCGTTTACGACAGCGAGCTCCGAAGCTGCACTGCCCAAGGCAATGGAGCAGATGGAGAAATTCGGGGTGCCCAAAAATATCGTCGGTTTTGTCATGCCGACGGGTTATACATTCAATCTTGACGGAAGCACGATTTATCTGTCGCTTACAGCGCTCTTTGCAACCCAGATTTGCGGGATTTCGCTTACTCTGGAGCAGCAGATTATTATGATGTTTGCTTTGATGTTTACGAGCAAGGGTGTTGCCGGAGTTCCGAGGGTTTCTCTGGTTGTTCTTGCGGGAACATTGACAAGTTTCGGATATCCGCTTATCGGGGTTGCAATTCTTCTTGGAATTGACCAGATTCTTGATATGGGAAGAACCACTGTAAACCTTATCGGCAACTGTATTGCCACGATTTTTATTTCAAGATGGGAAAACGAATTTGATTATGAAAAAATGAACGAATTTGTGCTGGAATCCGGGGAGGATTGAACGGACGGGGAAATGTAAAATGTTTGTAACAATACATCTGAATTAACCCCGTTGTTTAGCAAATTTTTTTCTGTTTTTCTTTATTATTAATAGTGTAATCTGTGAAGGGGAAAAGGCATGCAAATAAACGGGACTAACCCGATTTATGGAAAAAACAAGAACAACCCGTCGTTTTCGGGACACACAATCGCAAGGGACGAGCGTGGAAATACAGTTTACAAATTCTATCTGCCGAATAATCCGCAAAATATTCAGGTAGAAACCGCTCTGCTGCAAAAACATGCAGACGGAAATTTTACATTTATCCCCGATACCTCCGTCAAACACCCCCTTACAAACGGAATTTACGAGTACAAACCTGCAACGGATGTGCTGACTGCTGATAAAACTGTGGGTTATAGATTTATTATTGACGGAAAACATAAATATTTTGATTATGCAAAATGCATAAACGATAAAAATGCCGGTAAATTTACCGTGGCAACTCCACCTACCCGTTCGGGTCACACAATTCCGCGCCAGATGGGGCACCTTTTTCCTGATTCTTTGCTTGATTTTACAAACCTGAGCGATGAAAAACGCAACCATTTCAACCATCTCGGCGGCACTTTGAACTCAATCAACGACCATATTGATATTTTCAAAGATTTTGGCGTAAAAAGAATTCTCAGCACACCTGTTTTCGGGCAGGATACGGTCAGCAGCCACGGATACTGGACTTCCAATGCTTATCAGATTACCAGCACGCTCGGAAATATTGATGATTTTAAAAATCTTCAGGTTAATCTTTTTAAAAACGGCATGGGCTGGGTCGCTGACGGTGCTTTCGTAAACGAAGGGCTCCACGGCGTCCACATAAAAGACCTTATGACATGGAACACAAAATCCCCGTTTTTTGACTGGTTTTCAACAAAAAATGTGGGGGATTACGGGCTGCAGTTCGGTATTCTTTCAAAACAGCCCGATACCCGCAAACACACTCACTACCGTCTTGTGAACGCAAGGCATAAAATCGTTTTTGAAAAGACTGCTAACGGAATGATTGAAAAAGAAGTCATTCATAACAAAGATTATAGAAGCACAAAGCCGACTTATGTCCAGATTTTTGATGATAGACTGGCGACTTTAGCTCAGGTTAATTCAGACAAAGTTTTTGATGTTTACGAAAACAAAAATGCTGAGGACAAGTTCGAAATTAACAATTACAAAGACGCTGTTCAGCTTTATGCTTTCAGGGTTTCGCCTTTTGACGCAGAAAAGAATTATCTGAAATATGCTGAGGCAAAACATGCCGACAAAAATGCCGAATTTAAAGATTATTTAACTGTTTGGACGAATTTTGAATTTGTTCCCTCAAATAAAGACGGCGGTGTCGGAACATGGGTCGGAAACACTGATATTCCCAAAAAACGTTTCATGATTTCTGAAAAAGCTATTGAAGGACTGCCCCGGGAAAAAGTTGAACTTCTAAAAGCTGCTCCATGGCAGGGTCAGGATGACACAATCCAAATCGGTAAATTCTGGACATCAGAAACAGCCAGAACTCTGCTTGATTATACTGCTTCACAGATTTTTGACGAGCTGGAATCCGCAGGTGACTATAAAACAGCAATTAAAAATCTTATTGATAATAACAAGCTCCCCAAAGCTGCAGAGGCCGCAATTGAGGGCGAAGACGGAAAAACCCCGCTTGATAATTTATTGAATGTAAAATCTAACGGTGAACGTGATTATAATCTGAAAAAAGTACCCGTGCCTGAAAGTATTACAGATGGATTGATGGCGTTTCCTATGGACGCAATTGAATATTCCAATGATTTGACCTCGGTTCTTGCATATCCGTGGCTGAAAAACTTTGCTGTGGATGAAAAAACCGTAGGAAAATCGAGATTTGAGCTCTACAAGATGGGTGATGAATTCTATTCAAAAATGCCCTCAAAATATAGAGAGCTTTATCAGCAGACCGACAAATTCATTGCAGAAGAAATGACCAAAAAAGCTGCTGAAATCTTCAAAGCCGCAGGAGCCAGAGCCGGAATTGATATGGTGGATTCCCACGGAAATCTTACTGCCGACGGTCGGGAAGCTTATTCGATAGTCGCTGCTGATATTGCAAAATTCCTTTATGTTTCCGCGCTTACGCCGGAGATAAACCCCGGATACAAAGACGGCAGGCTTACTTATAACACTGATGAACTGAAATCGGTTTATCTTGAAACACTCAATCTGCAGCATGCCCACAGCCCCGAAGAAGCCGCAAAAATGGTGCTGCACAGGCTAAAACGCGGAGTGAAAAAGCTGAATGAAAACAGACAGGCGGATTTTGAGAAATTCCTTGCTAAAAAACTCGAAAAATTCGATACGGAAACGGTCAATGCCGCAAGATTGGTTATTGAAAAAGCAGAAGCAGGTCTTGATTGGCGTATTGACGCAGCAAAAGATGTCGGCGACTGGGATGCTGTTGATGCCTGCAAGATGTCAGAGCGTGAATGTTACGACAAAACAGCCGGATTCTGGGAAAAATTCAATTCTGCCGTGCACAAATTCAATCCGAATACTTACACAATCGGAGAACTTGTGCTTGATATGGAGCACAATAACCAGGATTTCGGCTTGAAAAACGCTTTTCAGGAAACTTTCAACAGCAGAACAGGATTTACAACAGAAACCGATTACAATTTCCTTTATTCTTCGCCTATGGAGCTGTTTGGCGCGGATTTGACGGATTCGGGCAATCTGAACCACAATGGTGATATTGACCAGAAAACCCGCGATATAATCAATGGCGCAACCTCAAATCGTCTCTATGACAACGTCAATTTTGCCCATGTTTTCTCCGGAAACCATGACAAACCGAGAATTTTGCATTTGCTCGGCTTGAATCTTGCTATTTTTAAAGATAACAAAGCAAAAGCAATGGAGGATTTGTTCCACCGTGCACTTGAAAACAACATGGTCAAGGATGAAATTAACAAACAGTACGGCGCATACAAAGAAACTCTTCGTCGTGCGGTTCACGACCTGTCAGAAGGCAAATATACCCACATATCGGCAATAAAACACAATGATTCGGAAAATTTTGGCACAAGACCATTCCGCCAGAATATTGATGATGTTTTTCTACAGGCTGCCTATATGGATGACAAATTTAAGAACAATATATATTCTGACAAAGGAAAAATTGACTATCTCAGAGCGCTTTTGCTCAGGGGAATGCTTTTTGACCCAATGAGAAAAGCTGAATCCATGCTTTTTTATCAGGTAGGTATGCCCGGCAGCCCAACTGTTTATATGGGTGATGAAATCGGTGAAACAGGCTGGGAAACACCATGTAAAAATGAATTTCAGAACAACAGAAACCGACTCCATTATGAAGTTTTGGACGATGATCGGTATAAATTTATTCAAGAATACAGAACAAACCTCAAAAATATAATGAATATCAGAAACCAAAAAGCAGCAACCCCTCTGGTTAACGGAGCATCGATACCTTTAAAAGGCATTGCGCTCAAAGAGGGCGGAAAAGCGGCAGTGGTTTACCGTTATAATGACAAATCCGACGCAATCTGCGTGTTCCACAACAGAGGCTATGGAATGCAACCTCATGAACGCGGTCTGGATTCCTCTGTAAATGAAATCAGCCTTGAGCAGGACGGCGAATTTGGACTTCCGAACGCTCTTGAGGCCGGAACTATCTATTATGACGCACTTTGCCCCTCAAATAAATATAAAGTCAAAGTTGAGAACAATGTTGCAAAACTCTACAACACCGGAGGCGGCCCGATTCAGCTCGGAAACAAAGGTATTATCCTTTTAAGAGAAAAGGGCTTTAACGGCGAAGATTATTTTGAAGAAAAACAGGAAAACGGCAAAAAAATCAGGGCAGTTTCTTTCCACGGCAAAAAAGCCAACCCCTACGTGACACTCGCAAACTTGAAATATAATTTCCGCTAAATACTGTTAATTGGCTATAAAATATCAACCGGATCAACATCCACAACCATTTTTATGTCGTTCGGAAGCTTTATTTTTGATAAAAACGACGTAACAAACCCGTGCCCGCGTTCATTGAGCTTGTTTTTTATCAAAATTTGGAAACGGTAGTTTTCTTGCAATCTTTCTATTACGCACGGCACAGAACCCAGCACGGCAAGCGGTTCTGCGATGTTCAGCTTGTCGACAACCTCGCGCAGTCTCATCGCAATCTCCATTGCGCTTTTTTCAGCACGGAACTGGTTTTTTGAAGAAATAACTATACGAATAATCCTGCTGAATGGCGGATAATCAAAGTTTTCGCGTGCTTCGATTTCGGATTTGTAAAAACTTAAATAATCCTGCTCTTTTGCGTTTTCCAGCGCAAAGAAATCGGGATTATAGGTTTGGAAATAAACCGTTCCCGGGTTATTTCCGCGCCCTGCGCGACCTGCAACCTGCGTCAAAAGCTGAAATCCACGCTCGCATGAGCGAAAATCCGGCAGATTGAACCCGTTGTCCGCATTTATTACGCCCACAAGCGTCACATTCGGGTTGTCGAGCCCTTTGGCAATCATTTGTGTGCCGATGAGAATGTCGATTTTGCCTTTTGAAAAGTCCTCAAGGATTTCAATGTGGCGGTTTTTCCTGTTTAATGAATCGCTGTCGAGCCGCTCTATCCGGCAATCCGGAAAAAGTTTTTGTGCAATCAATTCAACCCTTTGAACGCCGGTTCCGCTGTTTCTGAGCGCATCAGAACCGCATTTCGGGCATGTTGTGAGGAGTTCTGTTTCCAAATTGCAATAATGGCATTTCATTGTTTGCGTTTCCGAGTGAAAAATCAAGGGAATCGCGCATTTCGGGCATTCAATAACCTCTCCGCACGACAAGCACTGCGTGTAAGTCGAAAATCCGCGCCTGTTCATCAAAATAATGGACTGTTTTCCGTCGCGCAGGTTTTCTTCAATCGCATTCACCAGCGCGCGCGAAAAAATCCCGTGGTTAGCCCGAAAATGTTCCTCGCGCATGTCAACAACCTTGACTTTTGCCATCGGATAATCGTTGTAACGCTTTTTCATCTCAAGAAGATTTCCCGAATTCAGCGCATAGTAATAAGAATTTACGTCAGGCGTGGCACTTCCGAGCAAAAGCGGGCAATTATGCAGTTCCGCAAGCTTTTGTGCGACTTTTTTCGCGTCATAGCGGGGCGAGGGCGTGGATTGTTTGTAGGCGCTTTCGTGTTCTTCGTCAATTATTATCAACCCGATGTTTTTCAACGGTGCAAATACAGCAGAGCGTGCGCCTGCAAGGATTCTGATTTCATTGTTGTTGATTTTTTGCCAGACATCGTATTTTTCGCCCTCTGAGATGCTTGAGTGCCAGATTGCTGTTTTTTCAATCCCGAAACGCCTTGCCAGCCGCTTTGTCAATTGCGACGCAAGCGCGATTTCCGGTGCAAGAAACAGGACATTTTGCCCTTTTTCAATCACTTTTTTTATTGCGTTAAAATAAACCTCTGTTTTTCCTGATGAAGTTACGCCATGAATCAGTATTTGTCCGCTTTTTCCGAGTCTTTTTTCAATTTCCGCACAAACTGATTTTTGTTCGTCCGTTAAATCGGGAAATGGCTCCAAATCGTCTTCTTTAAAGATTTCCAGCGGGTTTCTGAAGACTGCTTCCTCGCTAATCTCAAGGCAGCCGGCTTTTTCGAGCTTGTTGATGGTTGCACGGGTGGTTTTTGCTTCTTTTTCAAAGTCAATCAGCCGCATTTTGCCAGAATTTTCGAGTTTTTCAAGGATTTCCCTTTGTCTTTTTGTGGCGTTTTCGTAGCTTTTGAATTCTATGTATTTATCGCTCTGACCGTGCATTTGGAGGAATTTTAGAGGGATTGCGCACTCAAGAACCGACTGGAGCGAACAAAAATAGTAATTCGCCACCCATTCCAGAAATTTCAGGTAATCAAGGTCAAAAAGCGCCCTTTTGTCGAGGATTTCTGCGATTTTTTTTGCCTTAATATCTTCGGGCAGGTAATCGGAAAACCCCACAACAAAGGCATTTATCAGTCCCATGCGTCCGAAAGGCACTTTTAGCGCCTGTCCGATTTTTATCTGGGTTTTCAGTTCGTCAGGAATCAAATAGCTGAAAGTTTTCACCCCGAGCCCGCCGATACAGGTAAGAACGAGGGCATATTTTTTAAACATGCCCTCAGTTTCAGTATTTTTTTTTCCTTGCGCGGCGCTCAAGTTTTACGCCTCTTCTTCAACCGTCATAAGCTCTTTCATCGCTTCTTCAACAGCGTCTTTCAAGAGTTCAAGGTTATCGGGAGAAACTGTTACACCTTTTTTGGTCGGCAGCCAGTTCATGCCGTCGTCTGTTGTGTAAAAAATTCTCAAATCAAGGTAGCATTTGCCTTTGTACTCGTTGATTGCAATTTGAAGCTGTTCTGTTGCGCTTCTGGGGATTGTTGCGATAATTTTAGGTTCAGTTGCCATTTTTTCCTCATCTCTCCGTTTTTTATTTACAGAATTATTTTAGCATGGAATAAAAATGGTGTTAATAACTATAAAAGTCCTTTTGATTCTAAATAATCTATCATTAATTGTTCAAGTTTCGGCGTGACTTTCAATCCATCCTCCAGGCTTGCAACTTTAAATTTTTCCCAAAGTTCATTATTGAACAGTAATGTTACTTTTCTGTCTTTATTTTGAGTTAATTTAATGATTTTAGCTGTTTTATCCATACGTTAATTATTATGTGATTATATACATTTGCACAACCTGATGTTATTATGTATAATCATATTTATAAATATACGTATATTTAGATAAAAGGCCTTTTACGCACCTGCAACAACTCCAAACTAGAATTTAACCGCAGGCACCGCCTTTTCGGCTTCACTGACTTCAAAGTACTCGCGCGCCTTGATTCCTGAAATCATAGCGACAATATTCGTCGGGAATGTGCGGATTCTTGCGTTCAGCGCTTTTACACTTTCATTATAATCCCGCCTTGCAACGGCAATTCTGTTTTCCGTGCCCGCAAGCTCATCCTGCAGCCCGATAAACTGCTTGTCAGCCTTGAGTTCGGGGTATCTTTCCACAATCATCAGCAATCTTGAAAGCGCGCCGTTCAATTCGCCGGTGCTTTTTGCCACAGCTTTGACATCCTGCGAATTCATTGCCCCTGAAAGCTTTGAGCGTGCGTCCGCAATGTTTGTGAAAACCGTGCTTTCGTGTTTTGCGTAGCCTTTTACGGTTTCGACGAGGTTCGGAATCAAATCATTACGCCTTTTGAGCTGGTTTTCAACCTGCGCCCAGTTTGACGTGACTGATTCGTCCATAATCTGCAAATTGTTAAAAGTTCCGATGAATGCGCTGAAAACCATCAAAACGATGACAACAACGAGCCCGAGAACTATCCAGAGTGTATTGTTTTTCATAATTTTTATCCTTTCTCTACATTTTGTCCGTGAATTTTAAAAGTTTGTCCGCTTCATCAATAAAACGCCTTGCCAATGCGCCTGTATCAGCGGGTTTTTGCTTTTTTTCTTTAAAAAGCAGCAGTTCTGTGAAAAATTCCGCATCAATCACCCCGCATTCCGCTGCAAAACGGATTGTTTCAGCAGTATTTTCGCCAACAGGAAGATTTTTCAACCTCAAAACCGTTTTTAAAATCACAACAGCAGTTTTGAACGAAGCGATGAGCAATTCCTCCATAACCCTTTTGTTGCGGGCATTCAGAAGATATTCTTTTCTGAACCGCATAAGCATATTTTTCGCCTCACGCTCGCACTGGAGCCGCAAATCGTCATATTTTATATCAATTACGCCAATCAGGTCAGTTCCGTATAAAATATGGTGATTTTCCTTGATATCAGCGTATTCCATCGGGTAAACATCCGCCGAAGAAAACCATTCCGATGTGCTCATAAATACGGGAACGGAATTTTTTCTTGTCCATTTATAAACAGATTTTACGCAATTTCTAAGGTCTTCTGCGCTCAAATCCTGAACAATAACCATCAAATCCGCGCCCTCTTTCAGGTCGTAGGCTGGGATTTTGGTTTTTGAGCCGTAAACAAAAACTGTTTCCAGCTTGTCTTTTAAAATATCTTTTAATTCTTCAATAAATTTGTTTACATTCATTTTTACCATCCTCTCGTGGCGCCGCCGCCTCCAAAACCGCCTCCGCCGCCGAATCCGCCGAAACTTCCGCTGCTAAACCCTCCACCGGAGCCTCCAAAACCGCCACCTACGGGCACGATAAAAATATTCATGCGCCATAGAAAATAAAGTATTGCCAACGCAAGAAAAAATGACGATAAATCAAAATCAGAACCTGCCGGAGGCGGGATTTTTGTTGATTTGTCAAGGGTTACACCGTTCGCAGCAGCAATATCTTCCGCCAGAACGTACGTTCCGCGCACGATTCCGCTTTCATAATCACCATTTTTGAAGTAAGGGAGCATTTCTTCGTCAATTATTCTGCCGGCTTTTGCGTCGTTGATTATGCCTTCGAGCCCGTAACCGACTTCGATTCGGACTTTTCGGTCATTCGGCGCAACGAGCACAACTGCGCCCTCGTTTTTGTCCTTTGAACCCACCTTAAAGTCGCGTCCCATCTGTATTGCAACGCTTTCCACCGGTCTTCCGTCAAGCGATTTGACTGTTGCGACCGCTATATCTGCACCGGTTTTGGTTTGTAGGTCGTACAAAAAGCCGTTTATTGTGCTTTTTGCTTTCGGCGTTAAAATTCCCGCATTGTCGCAGATAAAACCGTCAAATTTGTACCCCATATCGGCAAAAACCGTAAAAACACAGGTAAAAAAGACAATTATGAACAGTAGAAATTTTTTACACATGACCTGTAAATTTTAGCTTTTTTTATGATTTTTTGCAATATTCTAAAAGGCTAATCGCAATATGAAACGCTGACCGTCAAAAACTCCCCGTCCTGAGCGGTGATTGCCCACCTGAGCGGATCAATTCCCATCTCTTTTAGACGGTTTTCAACGTATTCTGAGCAAATTTTTTCCGGTTTTTTAAGTTGTACGTCCTTGCTTAGTATCGCCATTATTCCACCGTTACTGATTTAGCAAGGTTTCTGGGCTGGTCAACGTCTTTCCCCAGAAATTCCGCAATGTAATAAGCCAAAAGCTGCAACGGAACCGACGCAAGCACCGGCGAAAGGTACTCATCGACCGTCGGAACTTTAAGCACATACTCAAAAAGCCCGTCCAGCGAGGTATCTTCCACCGAAGTGAGGGCTATCAGCCTTGCATTTCTGGCTTTTGCCTCTTCTGCGTTGGAAAGCACCTTGTCATAAACAATGCCGGGCATTAAAATTGCCAGAACTGGCATTGTTTCGTCCAGCATTGCAATCGGGCCGTGTTTCAACTCACCTGCGGGATAGCCGGTTGCGTTGATGTAGCTGATTTCTTTGAGTTTCAATGCACCTTCAAGCGCAGTTGCAAAATTTATGCCGCGTGCAATGTAAATAAAGTTTCTGAAAGAGGAAAAAGCCTTTGCGCACGCCATAACGTTCTCTTTGTGCGAAAGAACCGTTTCAATCTTCTGCGGAAGCTCAAGAAGCTCCTGTTTCAGGTTTTTAAGATGAATCGGGTCGAAAGATTTTTTCGTTTCCGCAACAAAAATCGCAAAAAGATAAAGCGCGATGAGCTGCGCATTAAAAGATTTTGTCGCTGCAACGCTGACTTCAATTCCTGCATTTACGGGGATAAGGCTGTCTGCTTCGCGCGCCATAATTGAATCAGGGCGGTTAGTGATGATCAAAATGTGTGAACCGACGGCTTTTGCCTGACGGATTGCCGTAATTGTGTCAGAGGTCTCGCCGGACTGTGAAATCCCTATTACAAGCGTGTTTGCGTCGGTAACAGTTTTTCTGTAAATGTATTCGCTCGAGCATTCCACATCAACGGGGATGTTTGTGAAAGCTTCGATGACGTATTTTGCAATCATCGCAGCGTGCAGCGAGGTTCCGCAGGCAATTATTTCAATTCTTTTCAGATTTTTAATCTGTTCGGCGGTGAGTTTTACTTCGTCCAGCGTGATGGGCGAATCTACTCCGTGCAGCTTGCCAGTGAGGGCATTTCTGATTACATCGGGCTGTTCATGGATTTCTTTGAGCATAAAATGCTTGTATCCGGCTTTGCTGATTGCAATAGGCTCCCAGGGGAGGATTTCTTCTTTTTTTACCACCTGTTTTCCGTCAATATCCGTAATCAGCACCGTATCAGGTGTCAAAACAGCCACGTCATCGTCATCAAGGTAAATTACGCGTTTAGTGTATTCAATAATAGCCGGACAATCGCTTGCAAGGTAGTTTTCCGCCTCGCCCAGTGCAACAATCAGTGGCGCATTTTTTCTTGTGCCAACGAGCACATTCGGTTCGTCCTGATGCATAACACAAAGCGCATAAGCGCCTTTAATCTGCTTCACTGCGGCTCTTACGGCTTTGGGTAGCGAGTGGACTTTGCCGTATTCATGCGCGATAAGGTGTGCAACCACCTCTGTATCGGTTTCGGATTTGAAAATGCAGCCGTGTTTTTCGAGTTCTTCTTTTAGTTCTTTAAAATTTTCGATAATTCCGTTATGAACAATTACGAGTTTTCCGCAGTTGCAGGTGTGCGGGTGCGCGTTTATTGTGTTAGGCACGCCGTGGGTTGCCCAGCGGATGTGGCCGATTCCCATTGTTGTATTCTGAAGGGGATTTTGCTCCATTATTGCTTTTAGATTCTGGAGTTTGCCCTGTGCTTTGAAAACCTTGATTTTTCCG
>URHD01000044.1 GCA_900547585.1 uncultured bacterium
GATTTTTCGGGCAAAAAAAGGCTTGAATTCCGAAAACACTTCGACGAACAGGTGAAAAATATGCACCCGTATATGATGAAAGCCTTTAATCTTGATGAACTCACCCGCTCTCAGTTTCTTAAAAACGGTGAGTACGAAATAAACCCTGAACCGATGATTTTTTACTGGGGTGACAAAAGTTTTCAGGAAGTTGTGAACCTTGATGATAACCTTAGCGTTGCAAGCATTTTTAGCCCGAAATTGCCGCAGATTGTGCGTGGTACCTTTGCTCATTGCCTGCATGATGCGGTCTGGGTTCAAAAATATCAAAATATGGCACAAATAATTGACGAACTGCATGTTCTGGTGAAAAACGAAATCGATAAAGGCAACAAAGTCGTGCTTTTGGGCTACAGTGCAGGGTCGTTCATTACTTATGAATATTTTCTGAATAAATTTATCTCGCTCAATCCCGAAGAAATCGTTCCTGATGACAAATTAGCCGGGTTAAATATAACAAAAAGCCAACTGCGTCCAACCTGTCTTGACGCATTATTGGAGGCGGGCGTTGTTTCTCTTGATATCGGTGGAAAATACGCTCCAAATCCTGTTAAAGAGCAGCTTTTGGCTAACCTTTCACTGCTCAATGACAAAACCGCCTCTGCCTGCTTTGCTGATAATACAATAAAAGGTGTGATTAATTTTGCCTCACCGCTCGCATTATTTTATTCAGAAATTTCTGACAGCAAAAGCGATTTAAACTTTCTGTCAAAGCTCATGTACAAGCACATTATTGAAACTGATACTTTCTGGCTTACCGTCAATTACGCAGAAGACCCGCTGGGTTTCCCATCTTCAAAAAATATCAGCCGTGAGGAGCTGAACAAGCTCGCGGGTTCCTATATTTCGCCATCGGGTGGTTTTGTATATGACAAATCAGATGCTCGCTCCTTTAGAAGCTTTATAACTGCGCATTTGGCATATTGGACAACGCAAAAACGTTTTACAAAAGCAGTAATCGAAGCTTATAACAAAGGTTTTGCAAACATGTACGGAGAACCGTCCGAACTTTAATTATGCTTTGATGCTGACAAACTCTTTGTTGCGAAGTTTTTCAAGCCTTTCTGTTGAATTAAGCGTGTTGTCGCTCATGAGGCTGCTCAATTCATTCTCTTTGTTTTCCTGTTTGGCTGTTGTGAGATACATAGCAGCTTTGTCTGGAGAAACTCCGCTATCAAGCATTTCAAAGAGTACATCTTTTTTGGAGCCGTTTGCAAATGCGGCTAACTGCTCTTTTTGTGCTGTTGTCAGGTTATATACGCTGAGCTTATCAAAGAAGTTTTTATTCTTGACCATAAGTTCCAACATTTTCGGGTTTTTATCGTAATAAACCGGATTTGTTGCGTAAATTTCAAGCATTTGCGGTGAGTATTGTCTGATTACCGAAGCTATTTTATTAGCGGGCATGTTGGGATTGAAATACAGCTTTTCAATTACATCCTTGAGTTCGGGATTTTTCTTGACCTGCTCTGCTACATATTCAAAATCTTTTTCTGAACCAAAAACATTTTTGACTTGAGTTTTTGCTGTTTGATTTGTTCTAAAAGTCTTGCTTTCTATGCTTTCAGCTGTATTTTGAATAGGATAAGTAACTGTTTTTGCAAATTTGGGTTCGTTTTGAACTGTTTCTGCGGTATATGAAGCGTAGTCGGGTGTACTTTCGGTAATATTTGCTTCTTCCGGACGTGTCAGGCTCCGTGACATTGACACTACCTGATTTTCGGAAAGTGTTTCGTTAGCTGCTGCATCCAGTACGTGTTCACGCGTTTTCGGATAGTCGGTTATATTTTTTGCGCATTCTACAACGGAATCACCTGACATTTTTTTGTATTGTGCAAGTTCCATTGTGTTTTTTGTGTATGCCTGAATATGTTCTGTATTTTTTCCGCGCATGTAGTCTGATTGTGCGGTTAAATTGTGGACACTAAAACGATAGTTTCCATTTTCATCTTTTTTGTCAATGAATTTCTCCATTGAAAGCGCCATTTCGGGCGTGTGTTCAATGTTGTCGGTAATTTTTGTTAAGGGTTCATCTGACATGTCTTTTCTCTGTGCTGCTTTTAAAAGCACGTTTGAAATTTTTGCGTTGGATGACCTTGCTTTAGTAACTTTTAAAATTGTATCGCCGCTGTACTTGATTGCTCCTTTGTCAGTTCTGATTTCTTCCATTTCGGTCAACTTGTTCAAGAAACCTTCTGCTTCTTTAGGATTTTTCTCCATATAGTTAACGCCGTCAACGACGTTGGCTTCAGAATAAGTTTCCTTTTTCGCCATCATGTGAACAGCTGTGTCTGTGTACTCTTCATTGTTTGTAATAACTTCTGATACTCTTACAGTGCTTTCGGATGAAAAATCCTTGCGAATTTTGCGTACTCTGCTCATATTTGATGCAAATTTTTCTTCATCCAGTTTGTTTCCTTTAAAAATTCCCCAGAGGTATGAAGTTTTGTTTTCAGTAAGCTTTTTCAAACCTGCGACGATATCTTTGTTCGTCAAAGTACCGTTTTTAGCAAGTTCAAAGTAATTTTTCAAATCCTCTTTATCTTTCAGCAGCTCTTTTAACTCTGCAGCTTCCTGTGCATTGTATTCCCTGTTGATTGTTTTGTCATTAAGTGCGTCATGAGGGTTCTTTTTGTATGTTTTTGCCATCTTTTTGATGTCAATTTCGACATCTTGTACGGGTGCAGCCGTATAAGTGTCGCCTGTGCCTGTATTTGTAGATTGACCATTCTCACCTGAATGAGCTTCACTTTCAGAAATCTGTCCTGTCGCAAGCATTGTGCCGACTTTACCTGTTGTGGCATCAGCAGACGTTCTTGCTGTGGTTTCCTTTTTTGAATCCTCAATCTTTGCTTCTTGTACGCCAAGGAAGCTTTTGATTGCTCCAATCAATGACATATTTTATCCTCGTATTAGTAATAGTCTAGTTTTTATAATCTCTCTATTAAAATAAAGGATAATTTGTATATAAAATTGATATAAAATAGATGAGCTGTTAATATATTGTTACAATTAGTTAATCAACATGCAATCGCCGTAGCTGTAGAAGCGATATTTATTGTTTATTGCTTCTTCGTAGGCTTTGAAAACAAGCTCTTTGCCGGCAAAAGCGCTTACCAGCATAATCAGTGTAGATTTTGGCAGGTGAAAATTCGTGATGAGCCTGTCTATAACCCTAAATTTGAATCCCGGGTAAATGAAAAGGGTTGAATCGTCAATAACCTGTAGAATTTCATCGTATTTCTGCATACATGTTTCTAGTGTGCGGACAGTGGTTGTTCCAACCGCTGTGATTCGCTTTCCGGCTTTCTTTGCGTCCATTATTATTCGGGCGGTCTCCTTTGAAATCTCAAATTCCTCGGATTCCATTTTGTGTTCAAGAATATTGTCAACTTTAACCGGTTTAAAGGTTCCCATTCCGACATTTAACGTAACATAGCAGATTGTTACGCCTTTTGCCTTGAGTTTTTCGAGGATTTCTTCTGTAAAATGCAAACCGGCCGTAGGTGCAGCTACAGAGCCCTCTTTTTGGGCAAAAACCGTCTGATATCGCTCATAATCAAGGCTTTTTAGCTGTTCGTCGGTCATATTCCTTTCAATGTAAGGCGGGAGCGGAATATTACCTGTCTTATGAAGAATATCGTAGAAATTTCCGTCATAAATCATTTCCACAAGCCATTTTCCGTTATCTTCACGCGTAAGCACCTTTGCGCTGAGTTCGTCGGAGATTTTGATTATCATCTCCTCCTTAACGCGTTTTGACGGGTTTAAAAGCACCTGCCAGGTTTTTCCTCCTATAATTTTAAGCAGAAAAACCTCAATATTTGCGCCTGTTTCCTTTTTTCCGTAAAGCCGTGCGGGAATTACCTTTGTGTTGTTCAAAACAAGAACATCATTTTCATCAAAGTAATCCGTAATATCATAAAAATGCTTGTGCTTAATCGTTTTGGCGGTTTTGTCGAGCACCATCATTTTTGAATTTTCACGTTTTTGTTCGGGAACCTGGGCTATGAGCTCTTCGGGCAGTTCGTAGTCAAAATCCTTTAACTTCATTGTTTTTTCTTGTGTAAAGCTCATTTTTTCTTCCTCAATACTAAAACAGCTGCATTTCGATGATTTTTTCCGCAATCCTTACTGTATTAAGCGCTGCGCCAATTCTGATGTTGTCGGCAACGCACCAAAGGTCGATTGCGTTATCAAAAGCGATGTTTTTTCTGATTCTTCCGACATAAACGGGGTTTTTGCCTGCTGCGTCACGAGGTGTGGGGTAAACATAATTTTCGATATCATCCATTACTTCTACTCCCCAGGCTTTTTCGAGTATTTCGCGTGCTTTTTCGGGGGTAATTTCTTTTTCAAATTCAATTGTTACAGCTTCAGAGTGTCCGTGGAATACCGGAACCCTTACTGCAGTGCACGAAATCGGCGTTTTTTCGTCGAGGTGAAGGATTTTTTTAGTTTCGTTCGTAACTTTCATTTCTTCTTTTGTATAGCCGTTTTCGCAGAATACGTCGATTTGCGGGATTACGTTGTAGGCGATAGGTTTTTTGAATTTTTCGCATTGGAAATCTTTGCCCTGATTTTCTGCAATCGTGTTTTCTCTCAATTCGTTGATTGCAGCAAGTCCTGCGCCTGAAACCGCCTGATAAGTGCTGACAATCATTCTTTTTATGCCCGCAAAATCATGAAGTGGCTTTAAAACGAGCATAAGCTGCGAAGTTGAGCAGTTCGGGTTCGCAACGATTCCGTGATGTTTTCTCAAATCGTCATCATTTACGCCAGCAATGACAAGCGGTACATCTTTTTCCATTCTGAAAGCGCTGGAATTGTCAATATAAACAGCGCCGCGCTTAACTGCCTCAGATGCGAGTTTGAGAGAGGTTGAGCCGCCCGCGGAAGCAAGCACGATATTTACATTTTCGAATGCATCGGGCGTAGCTTCGATGATTGTGTGCTTTTCTCCTTTAAATTCAATGGTTTTGCCTGCACTTTTTGCGCTGGCAAGGAATTTTATCTCATTGTATTGCACATTGTCTTCAACAAGGATTTTAAGGATTTCTCTGCCCACAACACCTGTTGCGCCGAGAACCGCAATGTTAGGTTTTTTCATCTTTACTTCCGCCTTTTCTTATATACAAGTTAATTATAGTATAAAAAGATTTTCCGGGCACTTAATAAATATTTACAATCCTTGTTTTATTTGTTTTAAAGGTAACTTGAAGCTATTAACTGGAAATAACAGTTAAAGTTTTCTGAATTTTTGCCGTTAATGATTTGTGTAAGTAACAGAAAGGTAGAAATTTATGAGTGAACTCAACAGTATCCAAGCAAATATGCTGCCCTCAAGCTTTGTTACGCAGTATATTAAATCAGCACAATCAGAATCCCAAGATGGACAGCTTTTTAGCACTACGAACGTAGATTCGAATCAAAAATCGTATACAAAGCAGGATTTTATAAATCTTGGTGTGCCTCAGGACATTATTGATATGTACTTTAGCCCGAAAGCGGATGAAGATGGCGGCGGGGCTACACTGGCATAAAAAATAAAAAGGCAGATAAAATATCTGCCTTTTTTGTTACATTATATTTTCAAGCCCGTAAACAAAATCGTTGTTTTGGGCTGCATGCCTGACAGCGAGAAGCACTCCGGCCATATAGCATTTTCTGTCCATTGTGTCGTGCTTGATTTTCAGGATTTGACCTTCTGCACCGAAAATAACCTCCTGAGATGCAATATAACCCGGCATTCTGACCGAATGAATGTGAATATCCGAGTAAGAATTTGCACCGCGTGCACCTTGAATGGTTTCTGTTTCGGGGCAGTTGCCGGTTGTGAAGCTTCCATCACGCGCCTCTGACATCATTAGCGCTGTTTTAATTGCTGTGCCCGAGGGTGCGTCTTTTTTCTGATTGTGATGGAGTTCAATTATTTCAGCATTGTCGAAATACTTTGCAGCCTGCTTTGCAAACATCATCATGAGCACTGCGCCTGTTGAAAAATTGGGCGCAATAACGCAGCCGAGCCCTTTTTCTTCTGATAATTTTTTCAATTCTGCAATTTGTTCGTCAGACAGCCCCGTTGTGCCTATTACAGGCCGAACTCCGTTTTCAAGGCAAATTTTTGCATTCTCAAATACGAATTTGGGCTGTGTAAAGTCAACTATAACGTCAGGACGCGCCTCTTTTATTGCCGCTTCAAGATTTCCATGGATTCTTATATCAGAGCAGGTAAGCTTTTCGAGCTCATTTATATCAACAGCGCAAACAAGCTCCATATCGCCGGCGTCACAAACCGCCTGAACAACCTGTCTTCCCATTTTTCCTGCTGCCCCTGATACGCCGACTTTAATCATATCTAATCCTTTCATATGTTTGTAATATGAAAATATTATCTCATATAAATGGTAGTTTTAAACTGCCCTGCAAGATGTGGTAAAATAGTAGAATGATAAAAGATGAAGTTAGAAATATAGCCGCCGGCTCGGCTGATGCCGGCTCATATCTTGCAGAAAAAGGGTTATCGCAGAGCACATTTTTCAAGGATAGTGCACAACTTACTTCACTTTTGAGCTTTTTTGAAGATAAGACTTCTAATTTCTGTGAAATTACCGGTAATTTCGGAACTTTTAAGTCAAAACTGGCAGAAATCTCCTTGCATTTGCTTGAAGAAAATGTTCTTATATTCCGGTATGAATGTTTTGAGGGAACCACGCTTGACGATATATTTCTTGCGCTTTTTGCAGATTTGAGGTCGTATTATCAGATGGGCAAAATTGCACCGGCAAAAATAGAAACAACTTCGCTCACAAAAAAAATCAATCAGTATCTGAGCCATATAAACCTGCCGGCAGTGTTTGTTTTTGACTCTTTTGAGAATTTAAATGCTAATCCTGAAAATCAAGATGAAATCACACGCTTTATAAAGCATCTTGCGGGGCTGAATAAGTTTAAAATTGTAGTTCTTTCCAGAAAATCTGAAAACTGGAATATAGAAAATGCCCAAAAAATAGAACTCGAACCATTTAACAGGCTCCAGCTGGCGTTGTATCTTGAGGCGTCGAATGTAAAGGCGGAACAGGAGGAGATTTACAGGCTTTTTGAAGCTACGCAGGGAAATACCAGCCAAATTTCGCTCACTGTGAATATGATTTCTATATTAAAAACTGGTTTGAAAGATTTTATTGAAGAATTTGAGACAAAAAAGACAAATTACGGCGATTTTCTGCTCCAAAAACTATCCTCCTTTGTCCCTGAAAAATTAAAAAAATCTGTTTCTATTCTGGCTCTAGCCAAAACGGGTTTTTCTCCGGAATTTCTTGTTAGCGCCGGACTTTTTACACCGGAACAGCTAAATTACCTGATTGAGCGAAATATAATGAGCTGCGGCAGTGGATATGTTTATATGAAAGGTTATTTGAAAACTTTCTGGCTTTCCTCTGTTTCGCTTTTTGAAAAACAGGAAATTCATCAGTATTTGCACGACTTTTTTGAATCTCAGCTTCCTTTAAAGCCCGGGCAGCGCGTTATGCCGCTTTCCCGCACTACAATGAGGGAACAGAGCGCTTATCATGCCTCGTTTCTTTCCGAAAAACCGAGAGAAACACCGGATATTGCTTATCTTGGCTATATCAGCGGTAATCTTGCCGAATGGACAACGCCCGACTCGAAAAAAGAGAACAAAACAAAATCACGCCCTGAATCGCGTGAGCAGGAGCGTAAAAAATCGCTTGAAAAATATGAACTTACAAAAGAGGAACTCGCTCTATTGGGGCTGCCTGTTGACCTTTCCTCAGGAACGGTTCCTGCTGCCGCCAGAGTGCAGACTAATCAGGAGGAAATTGCGGCTGAAAAAAATTCGTCCGAATTTTTTGACGAAGGGCTTGCTTTTCAGCAAAAACATGAGTATCAAAACGCAATTGAGGCTTATGACGCAGCTATCAACAGAATTTCTTCCGCCGGTGATGAAATTGTGCCTGATATTTTTACAAATGCGTCCGAATGTGCACAAAAACTAAATAAAATTGACGAAGCCATTAAATATCTTGATTCTTTGTATGATTTTTATTATGAAAAGGGCAAAACTGAGAGCGCTAACGGTACTTTGCTGAAGATTGCGCGTTTGTATAAAGATTCTTACAGATTTTTGAAAGCCAGAGATATTTATGAGCGTTTTTTATCCTCAAAACTTCCAGTTTCTGCGGCGATTCTTGCCAATGCGCATATCGGGCTGGCACAGATTGGGGAAGATTCTTCTGATGTTAATTTAGCGCGTGAGCATTATCGCAAGGCGTTTTCGTTAATAAATCCCGAAGAAAAAGGCGAAAATCTTTCAGAAGCATATTTTAAATATGCACTTATGCTGGACGATGAAAACGATTCTTCAAATGCGCTTGAATATTATAAAAAATCCATCAGCGCCTGCGATGATTTGACGAAAAACCCGTATTTGAGCGCTGCATATACAAATATTGCTGAAATTTACTCGGAATCTCAAGACCATAAGAATGCATTCAGAAACTTTGCGCTTGCATTGAAAATTGACTCGGAGTTGCAAAATTACGACGGAATTTATTATCTTTCTTCAAAACTTGCTAAAGTTTCCCAAAAAGTCAAGCCTGAGCTGGTTTTGAATTTTATTTTAAAGGCTTTGGGCGCGGCAAAACGCTTGCAGGATAGATTTTATATGGTAAATTCATATCTTGAGGCGGGCGATTATTATTTCAGCAGGAAAGATTTTGCCAAAAGTTTAAAAGCCTGTTTCAATGCCCGCGATATATTGTTAAAAGGCAGTTTTGAAAAAGCTGATTTGCAAAGAATAGAACAAAAACTCGATAACCTCAAAAACAGCTTATCTCCTGCGGAATATGAACGCATTTTGAAAGGATTCAAAAAATGAAAACCGAATTGTTGGAAAAACTCGGGCTAAACGTTACAAAAACAGCGCAAACCCGTCTGGATGACTTTTTAATGGTTTTTAAAAGCTATAACTCTCATACAAACCTTGTCAGCAGGCATGATATGGAGTTTTTCTTTGAAAAACATATTTATGATTCACTTGCAATAAACCTTTTTTTTCAAAAATATGGACTTGAAAAGTTTAATATGCTAGATATCGGTACGGGCGGCGGATTTCCGGCCGTGCCTGTGGCGATTTTTTATGATTTCTGCCCTATTCTTGCAATTGATTCGGTTTCTAAGAAAATCGGTTTTGTTGAAATTGCCCAGAAACTTCTACAGCTCGAAAACCTTACACCCGCAAGCAAAAGAGCTGAGGATTTGCGTCCGGAAGACAAAGAAAGCTTTGATGTCGTTACTTCCAGAGCTGTTGCGCAGTTGAACACGCTTTTGGAGTATGCGATTCCTTATTTGAAGGTCGGCGGGTATTTTGTTGCTTACAAGGCGCAAACTGCCGAAGAAGAAATCCAGAAATCGCAAAATGCACTAAAGGTTCTTAATGCAGAAGTCGTTGATATTATTGAATATTCGCTTCCGAACCTTGAAAATCATACGAGAAAGCTGGTAATAATCAAAAAAACCGGAAAAACACCTGCTCATTATCCCCGAAAATCCGGGAATGCAAAGAAAAATCCTCTATAATTGTTTTTATTTATAAATAATGAGGTGCGGGTATTTTATTTTGGAGTGCCTTAAAACTCTACCCGAAAGGGCGAGTTTTTCGGCACGGAAAAATGAAATACCCGCACCGGATGTGCCAAATGGTTTATAAAATTGTTACGCATTGTTAATTTTTTAGTACGTTTGTAGCAAATTGCTGTTTCAGGTGCTTTAATGCTAAAAAGGTCTTTTTTATGGAAATTTCTGCATATAATTGTAATAAAACCCAATCTTTTGGCAAAATGGTATCAATACGGCGTGTTATGCTCAACGGCGAGGTTTATGATTACCGTAACCCCGAAAAAATGTACAAAGTTGCGCAGGCACTTTCTCATCTTATGCAGAAAAAAGGCGCTCCGGAAATAAAACGCCAGATGGCGCAAATTATGCCTGATTTTTTCATAAAAGAAGGCTGGCAGCCGGTTTCTGTTATGCGGCTTAACAATATAAACCGGAAAGTTAACATCCTGACCGGCGATGATGCTATGGTTCGCAGAAAAATCTTCTCAAACAGCGCGCTTACCAAAAAAGAAAAAGCACAAAAAGCCGCAGAAGCTATCTCAAAAATGATTCGTGATGCGTTTGTCGGACATATAAATATTGACGCAAAGTCGGAAATGGTGAAACAAAACGGCAAATTACGTGAAAAAATAACTATTCTGGGCGTGAATAAAACGGTTTAATTTTTTATTTTGGAGTGCCTTAAAACTCTACCCGAAAGGGCGTGTTTTTCGGCACAGAAAAAGAAATAAACGTCTCCGGACGCGTCAAATAGCTTTTTGGGCAAAAAAAAGGAGATTCCATTCCGAAATCTCCGCATATGTGGTTAATAAGAAAATTTATTATGCTTCATCTGGATCATAAGCGCCTGAAGCTTTGATTGCTGCTTTTATCTGCGCGTTGAATTCGTCAAGAAGCTTGTCGGTATTGATTGTATATGTACCGCCGGTTGCGATGTTGCCGTTTGTTGTTACCCAGCTGGTTTTGCTGAGGGTTGACTCTGCGGCTGCATTTATTATTTTTTCTATTTGTGATTCTGAAATGTTCGGGCATTTTTGTTTGATTGCCTTGATTGCTGCTTCTTTGTAAGGGTCGATTACATTGTTTTTTGCGTCATTTTTGTAGTTTCCGCCTGTCATTGAAACTGTATATTCGGATTTTGTGCCTTCTACTGTAACTGATTTTACATTGAAGTTGTAAAAAGTCTGATATTCACCTTTGAGTCGTTCTTTTTCAGCGGCTTCAGCCTGAACTTCTTCGGTCGTTTTTCCATTATTATTATATAATGTGTCGAACTCGTTAAGGAAGTATGTACAAAGGTTTTTGATGTTATATGTAATACGTCCGCTGTTATTTTTACGTCTTGAATATGTCAGTGTGAAGTCGGTATCTCTGGTTCTATAATTTCCGCCATCTCCATAATCTTTTGAAAGTGTAGGAATATCAGATGTGAAGTGTCTTATTGTGTTGAGAATTGCCTGTTCTAAATACTCCTCCACTGCTGCCGAATCGTAGTTATCACCCATAGAAGCAACAAGCTGTGCTCTGAGTGAATTTGCAAGTTCATTCAATTTTGTTTGTGCTTCTGCGGTGAAATTGGATATACCGTCGGCTATAACATCTGATTTGCTGCCGTAATCTGATGTTGTTGCGCATTTGTTGCTCATATAGTCGCCGTATAGTGAAGTGTTGGAAAGAACTTTTTCCCTGTCATATGAAAGCGGGGCTTTTTCTGTTTCGGAATCTGCTGCACCGGATTCAGTTCCGGTGATATTTTCAATTGCATCAATTGCGTTTTTGTTCTCAACATGCGTATGGTCGCCGAAAGATTGTGTTTGATCGAGTTTTTCAAGAATAAGGTCAATAAGTGCCTGTTTGTATTCTGCGGAATTGGGCTCAAGTTCATTCAAAGCCTCAAGTTCTGCGTCAGTAATCCATTGAGTAACAGTTGCACTGAGATATTCCCAGTTGTTCAGGGCTTTCTGATATTCTTCATCAGTCGCATCTTGCAAAGCCGAATCAAGAATATAACAAGGGTCAAATTCCTGAACCGCATAAGTAATATTTCTGTATGAACCGTTTACAGTGTATTCTTCTCTTTGCTGACCGTCAGAAAGGTTAGAAAATACGAAATCCGTTACTTCTGCAGAACCTGCACCAAAAACAATTGTATCGAACTGATAGTTATCAGTGTCCAGGCCCAGTGTTTTTGCTACTTCTTGCGTGTCTGTCATGTATTTGTATTCGCCTGTGTCCCAGTTGATGTCATAAAAGCCTTCCTGGTCTTCAGTCTGATACATTTGGGTATTATTTTCGCCGTTTACGTGGCGTGAATTGCTGATTGTGTTACCGTCAACACCGTCACCTTTTCTTGCATCGCCGGTTTCAATAACATTTTCAAAACCCTGCATTACGGTGGAATAATCTACGTTGAGCTTGCGCAAATAAGACTGAAAGGAGAGCTCGCCGCCCATTGTCTTTTTCAACTCAAGATAGTTGTTGTATAGCGTTTGATAATATGAATTGTTTGCCATTGAACCGACGCTGTCAACCATGTTGGCGCTCCTTACTTACTTATTTATTAACCACATATAAATAAAAACAAAATATATAAGTCGTATTCACTTTTTATATGTTTTGTTACAATACTTTACACTTTCTTAACCTGTAACGTTAGAAAGAATGAAAATTGGGCAATTTATATATATAAATTATTGTATTTCTTTTAAAATCTTAGAAACTGCGTAAGCTTTATTTAGCGTGTAAAAATGAATTCCCGAAACTCCGTTTTTAACCAGCTCTTTACATTGAAATGTTGCAAATTCAATGCCCAGTTCTCTTGTATAATCCTTATCTTCGCTGTATTTTGCGAGTTTTTCGAAGAATTCAGGCGGAATCGTTACCCTGCAAAGCGAGGTCATTTTTTCGAGTTGTTTAAAGCTTGTAACCGGCAATATTCCGGGGATTATCGGGATGTTTATCCCTGATTTGCGACATTTTTCAACAAATCTGAAAAATTTTTCGTTTTCAAAGAATAATTGCGTGAAAATTACCTCTGCCCCTTTATCAACCTTGTATTTCAACCATTTTAAATCATCCTGCTGCGAGGGGGAATCAATATGCCCCTCGGGGTATCCGGCAACGGCGATGGACAAATTGTGGTCTGATTTTATGTATTCAACAAGGTCGCTCGCATGCTCAAAATCCGAAAAATAAGCACCCTGCGGGATATCTCCGCGCAGCGCAAGGATATTTTTTACTCCGAGAGCCTCAAGCCCGTTCAAATACCCGCGAATATTCTCAAAACAACTCGAAACGCAGGTAAAATGAGGCATTGGCTCGATGTTTAGCTCGTTTTTGATTCTTTTTACAATCTCAATCGACTGATTTGCGTTGCTTCCGCCTGCACCGTAGGTCACAGAAATCAAGTTGGGCGCAAATTCTTTGAGAACCCTCAATTCATTAAAAAGTTTTTCCTCTTTTTCTTTGTTTTCATCATTTTTGGGCGGAAAAATTTCGTAAGAAATAACAGTTTTTTGTTGTGAGTAAATTTCTTTAAGTGTTTTAGTCATTTATGGAAAAATAAATCTCTTTCAGTCGTTTTTTGCTAACATGCGTGTATAACTGGGTCGTAGAAACATCGCTGTGCCCCAGAAGCTCCTGCACAACCCTCAAATCGGCACCGTTTTCGAGCATGTGCGTTGCAAAACTGTGCCTCATTGTGTGTGGCGAGATGTGCTTTTGCAGTAATTCGCCCTGTTTTCTTATAAAAACATAAATCTCCTGTCGTGTCACCGGTTTTCCGTTTTCTTTGATTAACAGGCGTTTTGTGTCGAGTTTGTACTTTTTTGTGTAAAATTCCCGTATTTTCAGGTAATTGTTAAGCGCTTTTTTGGCTTTTTCGCCGATTGGAATAATCCGCTCCTTTGAACCTTTGCCGAAACAGCGCACATATCTTGAATCTAAATCAATATTCGCTGTTTCTAGCCCCGCAAGCTCGGAAACACGCAATCCCGCACCATATAGCAGCTCCATAATCACTGCTTCGGTTTCATTAAGGTGATTTGAAAGGATTTTTTCTATTTCCTGCACGGATACGACTTTGGGCAGCCTTTTGCTAAGCTTTGGCAGCTCAACGCTCTGGCCCGGGTCTTGCTTGATAACCTCATTTGCAAGGAGCCACTTAAACCAGCCTCTTATCGCCGCAATTTTCCTTGTAACGCTTGCAGCCGTGTAGTTTTCGTCATGAAGCTTTTTTATATAGTAATTAATATGGATTCTTTTTACCGAATCAAAGTCAAAAACCCCCTGAGTACCGAGAAACTCGCAAAAAGCGTTCAAATCCCGCCCGTAGGCTTCGATTGTATTCTCAGAAAGCCCCCGCTCAACCTCCAGCGATTCCAGATATTCAGCTATATTTTGAACAAACATAAATTTATTATACTTTTTTGCTTTTTATTTACACATTTGTAAAGAAATGTAACAGTGTCATACAAAAGATGTTGTAGAACAAGGCAAATCAACATACTCCATCGGATCAACATTGGTTGTATCCCCTCACACCGCCCTCCCCCCCAAGGCGAGTGAGAATTTCGACCCGCCTCAAAACCTCACAAATCGTGCAACGGGGCTGTGCCCCTAAACAACCACACCCGACATGAAGAAACCGCATGAATCTCCCGCCCTATATAAAAAATAAAAGAAAAGCCGGAACATGTTTGTTCCGGCAGTTTATGTTTACGATATAAAAACATTTTAAATGTTTATTAGCTGTTTTGCAAATTTTAAAGAATCATCGGTAATATCTCCGGCGGCGAGCATTGCGATGGCTTTTATTCGGTTTTCTTCGTCTAGCGTGTAAACTTTGACGCGGGTGCGGTCTTCCTGACTTTTTGAAACGTAAAAATGCCGGTCTGCCTTTGCTGCAATTATTGGCTGGTGGGTGATTGAAATTATCTGGTGTGATTTTGCGAGTGCGGAAATTTCTTCAGCCACTGCCTGACAGGCTTTGCCGGAAATTCCAGTGTCAATCTCATCGAAAATGATGGTGTTTATGTTATCAGTGTGGGCAAAAATCGTCTTTAACGCAAGCATAACGCGTGAAATCTCACCGCCTGATGCAATTTTTGCAAGCGGTTTGGGCTCTTCTGAAATATTGGTGGAAATTAAAAATTCAACGTTATCTGCCCCGTTTGTGTTGAAATTGCAGGGCTTCACATCGATTTCAAAGCGAACTTTCGGCATATCAAGCTTTTCAAGCTCTGCACTCAAAATTTCACCGAGCCTGGACGCAATATTTTTTCTGGAAATTGTTAATTTTTCGCTTATAGCGGTCATTTCAAGCAATAAAGCGCCTTTTTCCGCATCGAGCCGTTGAATTTCTTCTTCTGAAAACTCAACAGAATTCAGCTCTTTAACAAACCCATCGTAAGTTTCAAGAACTTTTTCAAGCGTGTTTCCGTATTTGCGCTTGATTTTGTCCAAAATATCTAAACGCTCCTGAATCTCGTTCAATCGTGCCTCATCAAGCTCCATGTTGTCCGCATAATCCCTGAGCCTCGACGAAATATCCCTCAAAATCTCCTGACAATTGATTAATTCGGACTCAATCTCCGAAAGATTTGTGTCGAATTCGCCGGCTTTGCTGATATTTGTTTTGATTTTGCCTAAAACAGGAACAATTCCAGCATCATCACCGTATAGGCTCCAGTAGGAGGAATAAGTGTATTCTTTAAGCTTTTCGGCGTTTGCAAGCACCTGTAGTTCATTTTCGAGCTGCTCATCCTCTGAAATGTCCTCAATATGCGCGTCTTCGATTTCATTTATCTGAAATTTCAGAAATTCAACCTGCTGTTCGCTTAATTCTGTTTTGTTTTTGGCTTCTTCCAGCCTTTTTAGGACATTATTGTAACGGGTGTAAATTTCTTTGTAGCTGTTAAGCACTGCCAGATGCTCACTCCCGCCGTAATTGTCCAAAAGCCGTATGTGGTGCTTGGGCTGAATATAAGTGTAGGTCATGTGCTGGGAATGAATGTCGATAAGTTGTTCGCGGATTTGTTTCATAACCTCCTGCGAAACCATTATGCCATTAATACGAGAGCGTGAGCCGGATTCGGTGATTTCTCTTGAAATAACAAGCTCTTCGCCTATAATTTCAATCCCCTGTTCCTCAAAAAGCTCTTTTGAAAAATCTTTTTCTGTTTTGAGCACTAATTCAATGATTGCACGGATTTTGCCTGTTTTTATGACCTCTTTGCTTGCTCTTGCACCGAATGCGAGGTCAATAGCATTGATTATGATACTTTTTCCTGCGCCTGTTTCGCCTGTGATGACGTTAAAGCCTTTATCAAACGCAATTTCCAGCTCATCAATCAATATGAAATCTTTTATACAAAGCGTCTTAATCATACTAAGCGCGCGGCGCGACCCCCCATTGTAATTTTTCTCTCAAAACGCAGTAAAAGCCATTGTTTTCCCGCTTCAATACAACAAGTTTAGCAGTTTTTCTGCTTTTTTCAATAGTTACTGTCTGATTTTGGGCAATATCTATTGTGTTTTGCCCGTCAGCGGATAATTTCATCCCTGTGCAGCTTTCGCAGCTCGAAATTTCTATTTTTTCATTCGATGGAACAACAAGCGGGCGCGCTGTAAGCGTATGCGGACAAATCGGGACGATTACAATAGCTTCCATCCCCGGATAAATCACAGGGCCGCCCGCAGAAAGCGTGTATGCGGTTGAGCCTGTGGGAGTAGCTATGATTATTCCGTCCGCAAGGTAGTCGCATACTGGTTTTCCGTTAATTGAAAGATAAAGCCGCGAAGTTCTTGAGAAAGAATCGCCTTTTATCACAATATCGTTGAGCGCTGTGGCTTTTTCTCCAAATGCTTCCAGCATCATCCTTTTTTGCACTGTATATTCGCCGTTGATAAGCTTTTTTATTGCCGTTTCAATCTCATCCGGCTTTGCCTGCGCCAGAAAGCCCAAACGACCGAGATTTATCCCGAACACAGGAGTTTCGGGGTAAAGCCTTGCCGCTTTTAAGAGCGTACCGTCGCCGCCGACTGTTATTACAAAATCAGCGTCGATTTTCTTATCGGAGGGGATTACCGTAGAGCTCAAATTGTTTGAACAAAGCTCTTCTTGAATTAATTTTGCGGTGGTCAAGGATTCTCGCACATCTTCATTATAAATGATGGCGATTTTTTGGAAAGAAATCTTTTCATAAGGCATTTTTTCTGACGTATCCATATGAAAATTATACAATAAATTCTGTAATCCAGCCTATTTTTTACATTTTTCATATGCTGCATCCAGCGAGCCGCAGCAGGCTTTTTCATAAGCGTTGGCAATGCCTTCTGCTTCCATAAGTTCATAAGCATGGTCGCCAGCATTGATAGCGTGCATAGCGAGTTTCGGATTCTTCATAAAAACATCCATGTCGGCTTTGAAATTTACCGTAGAAGTTTTGCTGATTTGTGATTTTCCCGCAATAGCTTTGGGGTCATTATCGAGCGAGGTTTCTTTTTTCGGTGCAGCAGCCTTTTCTTCAATAGTTGGAGGAGTTTTTTCATCCCCTTTCTTGAAGTTCGGAGCATAGCCTTGCGACATTGCGCCGACATTTAAATTGTTGTTGAGTTCTGCCATTTATTTGCTCTCCATTATTATTTTAGTTGTTGTGCGGGCTTTTGGAGCCCCTCTCGTGTTTTCGGCTATTAATTTATTCTAATTAATTCCTGTTGCATGCTATAAAACACGAACTAAAAATTTTTTGCTAGTTAATTTAAAAAATAT
>URHD01000045.1 GCA_900547585.1 uncultured bacterium
TCCCACCGGTCATCAAACGCGAAATCCTCGCGGTGGGAATCGCTTCGCTATTCCCACCCTACTTGCTACTTGCTGCCAACTCTCCCATCGGAGAGGGAAAATATTTACTTTAACTGAAAAAAAATATATAATTCAATCAATTACGGAGTGAAATATGTTAGAGAAAAAAATTGCAAACCTTTTAAGAGCACGATTTCCTTATATTTATTTGACGACTTATGAGGAAGAACGCGCAACGTCAATGCTGCGCTCGATTGTGCAGAATGAAAAACTGGTGAAATTCCCACGGGAAATCTATATCTGGACGCAGACGAACGGGCTTATAAACGATGAAACCGAAAAACCCGTTGCAGGCACGGCAAATCCCTCAAAAGCGCTCGATTTTGTCCAAAAACACGACAAAGATTCGATTTTTATTTTTTATGACCTGCATATAAATTTCGGGCTGAAAAATCGCGCACCGGATTACGATTTGGTGCGAAAATTGCGTGATTTGGTGTCAGTTTTGAAGGTCAGCCCCGCAAGAAAGAACATTTTCTTTATTTCACCCGAGGCGGTCATCCCCGAAACGCTACAAAAAGAGATTACAATCTGCGATTTTCCGCTTCCGACGCTTGATGAGATAAAAAACAAACTCGACAGCATGCTTGCGCAAAATAAACGCGTAAAAACCGAAAATCTCACCCCCGAAGTGAAAGAAAAACTCTGCAAAGCCGCACTCGGGCTTACTTTGCAGGAAACCGAAAACGCTTTTGCACTCGCAATGGTCAATGACGGCAAAATCGATGCAAAAGACATAAATATAATTATGGACGAAAAAATGCAGGTCATAAAAAAGACCGGAATCCTAGAATTTGTCCGTTCAAACTTCAATATCAACGATATCGGCGGCCTGGACAACCTCAAAAGCTGGCTTTTAAAAAGAAACAACTCATGGTCAGAAAAAGCAAAAAAATACTCGCTTCCCGCGCCAAAAGGGGTGCTGATTACGGGCGTTCCGGGCTGCGGAAAGAGCCTTACGGCTAAAGCAATGAGCGCAATCTGGCAGCTGCCGCTTTTAAGGCTGGATTTGGGCAAAATCTTTTCCGGACTTGTCGGAAGCTCCGAAGAAAACATGCGCCGCGCAATCGCCACGGCAGAAGCGGTCGCGCCGTCGATTTTGTGGGTTGACGAGATTGAAAAAGGGCTCAGCGGGGTTAATTCCGGCAATGACAGCGGAGTTTCTTCGCGAATTTTCGGTCAATTCCTCACCTGGATGCAGGAAAAAGAAGCGCCGGTTTTTGTAATTGCCACGGCAAACAACATAAACAGCCTCCCACCGGAATTATTAAGAAAAGGGCGTTTTGACGAGATTTTCTTTGTCGATATTCCGACTTACAACGAGAGAATTGAGATTTTTAAGCTGCATTTGAACAAAAGGCTCAAAAACGAGGAAATTTCCGCCAAAATTACCGTGGATGACGCGCTTTTACAGAAGCTTGCGTCAATGACCGAGGGATTTATCGGCGCAGAGATTGAACAGGTCGTTATTTCCGCACTTTATGAAGCATTTTTTGAAAACAGGGCGCTGACATTCAAGGATTTGGAAAAAACAATAAAAAACACTGTTCCGCTTTCGACGACGCAAAAGGAACAAATCCTTGCGCTGCGCGCGTGGGCAAATGTTCGTGCGGTTGCGGCAACAAAAAAAGAAAATCTCACAAATTACAAAGAATCCGGAACAGGCGAATCAAAAGACGTCGCAAAAACCCGCGGTGGCAGGGCTCTGGATTTTTAAGAAAGGAAAAATATGTCTTGTACAATCGGATTGGTACCGTTTTTGCTTTTATATGGTGCAGCACAGGCTGCGATTACGCTTTCGTCCGCTGAAAGCTCGGAAGAAATGAAACGCAGGCTCAAAGAATCGCTCGAAACCAACCACGGCGAGATTTCGCAGGAGCAGATTGATTTAATCTGCCGCGAATACTCAACAGCGTTTATGGACAGGGATTTGCTCATAAAAACCATTGAGGAGCACGGATTTACGGATATTTCGGAAGAAAACGGCAAGATTTCGGCGGTTCTGGACAATGTGAATATTGAATTTTACAGAAACGAAAGTTCTCAGCCTTACACGATGAACATTTTATGCCCGAAATTGTGCGAAACCTCACAGCTTACGACGGACATCAACGACGAATACACGCTCAACGTTCAGGAAGAAACCTACATAAAAATCAAGGAACGCCTTGAGAAAAAGAGCCTCAAAATCGACGAGGAAGAGATTCTCGAGGACGATTCGATAATGATTACGGTAAATCTGGACTAGAAAGGAGCGATTTATGTCAAACAAGAAATTGAAAATAAAACTTCTGCCCACAGGCGAAATCGAAATGCACACAGAAGGGATAAAAGGCAAGAAATGTCTTGATTATATTGAACTTATGGAGGTTCTTGCCGACGCAAAGGTCGTCAGGCAGGAGTTTACGCAGGAATATTACGAAGAGGAAACAGAAACCATCCAAAACAGCGAGCAAAATTCTTTGTACAACAAATAGAAATTTAAAATGGCTAAATTTGTCACCCTGAACTTGAATTATAAAAGCCTCTGACAATTCAGAGGCTTTTGGTTTATGAATATCTATTTTTGTATGCATCCATAAGCGGTTTAAGCTTATTATACGTTTCCTTGTCCAAATTTAAACCCCAATGCTCAGGTGGAGCCTGATTTGTTGCTGTATCTTGAGAATTTTTAATAAATACACCCTCATCATCAAGAGGTTCATTGTTCGGCGCAGGGCTGCTTCCTTGAGTATTATTAGTTTCAACCCGTTGACAGCCTTTTCGCTGAAAAAAAGCTCCTATGCTATTAATTCTTAAATTCATACATACCACCTTTCTTTTAATAATGACTAAACAGCTGTTACAAAATACTTATCGGCACATCTTGAATAAACTTAAGATTTCACTATCTTGGCCACGCCATGCTATGCTATTAGGCATTATCATTTGATTTGAAGTGTTTGTAAATAATTATTAAGATAATTGTATTTACTTAACATTTTTTAACAATAATATCATTTTTGAGCTGTTTGATGTGAATTAGTATGTTCAAAATCGCAAGAACATTGCGACTTTGAAATAAATTTAGAGTGACACGACCTGTTTTTACAATACAAATCCGTTAAGAAGCGTTAAGGATTAGAAAAAATAAGGGATATGGGCTAAAATTATTATTGAATAATTATCGATAATATTATAAATGAATAAAATAATAAGCTTATTAAAAAATAACGACATGATAATGGCTGTCGGGCTGGTTATAATTATCGCCATGATGATTATCCCCCTGCCGCCTATGCTGCTTGATATTCTGCTTACTTTGAATATCTCGCTTTCTGTTATTATCCTGCTCGTTTGCCTTTTTATAAAAGAACCGCTTGAATACTCATCTTTTCCGATAATCCTCCTCATTGCAACGATTTTCAGACTCGGATTGAACGTAAGTTCAACCAGATTGATTCTTCTGGAAGGCGCAGCCGGTGAGGTTATCAACTCTTTCGGGCAATTTGTGGTCGGAGGCAACTACGTTGTCGGGTTCATTATATTCGTAATCCTCGTAATCATTAACTTTATGGTAATCACGGGCGGTGCAACTCGCGTCGCAGAAGTTTCCGCAAGATTTACACTGGACAGCATGCCCGGAAAACAGCTGAGCATCGACGCTGACCTGAATGCGGGGCTGATTAACGAAGAACAGGCAAAAGCCCGCCGCAGAAAGCTCGAAAGGGAAGCGGATTTTTACGGAACAATGGATGGTGCCTCAAAATTCGTAAAAGGCGATGCAACAGCGGGGATTATCATCACTGTTATCAACATTTTCGGCGGTTTTATCATCGGAATGTGGCAGCTGAAAATGGATTTGCTCACAGCGTTGAGCACATATACGATTTTGACGGTCGGCGACGGGCTTGTTTCACAGCTTCCGGCGCTTTTGATTTCGTTCTCGACCGGTTTGATTGTCAGCCGTGCGAGCGGACAGGACAATTCGCTCAGCGCCGATATTATCAACGAAATGTTCACAAATCCGATGGTTCTCGGGATAGTTTCGGGTCTTTTGCTTGTTCTGGGGCTCGTTCCGGGAATGCCAACAATTCCTTTTACGATTGTTGCAATGACTATAGGCTGGCTTGCCTACAACAAGAAAAAAGAGGCAGATAAAAAGGCTGAAATTGCCCAAAAAGCAGAGGCAGAAAGCAAAAACCTCGAAAACCGCGTCGGAAAAAAGAAGAAAAAGGCATCACGCGAAAGCGTTATGGAACTTTTGAACGTAGAAACCATAGAAATGGAAATCGGATACAGGCTCGTGCCTTTGCTCGATGCGGAACAGGGCGGGGATTTGCTTGAGCGTATTGCTCAGATTCGACGCCAGACAGCGCTGGATTTGGGGATAGTTTTGCCCTCAATAAGGGTCAGAGACAATTTACAACTCCCGCCAAACACATATCAGATTAAATTAAAGGGTGTTCCTATTGAAAACGGCGAAGTTTATCCGGAAAGAAGCCTTGCAATGAACGCTGCAGGCACGGATAATGACCTAGGAATCAACGGAATCAGCGCGATTGAGCCGGCTTTCGGGCTTCCTGCGCTGTGGATTGAAGAAAAGGACAAAGAAATCGCCGAAACCTACGGATATACTGTTGTCAGCCCATCAGCCGTGATTTCAACCCATCTGACCGAAGTTATAAAGAAAAATGCCTCGGAAATCCTTACGCGTTCGGATGTTCAGCAGCTTCTTGAAAACTTAAAAAAAGAGGTTTCAGAGGATTATGTAAACGATTTGCTCAAAGATACCTCTGTAGGCGAGATTCAGCAGGTTATGCAGAACCTTTTAAAAGAAAGAGTTTCTGTTCGCGACCTGAAAACGATATTAGAAGTAACAAGTGTGCAATCAAAAGTCAGCAGAAATACCGACTATCTTACGGAGCAGGTTCGCTCGGCGCTTGCGAGAGGGATTTGCAAGCAAAATCTCTCAGATACCGGCGAACTCCTTGCCGTTACGCTTTCTCCTGACGCCGAAAACGTTATTGCGCAGGGTTTAAGCCCCGATGGGAACAGCCTGACGCTTGATCCTGACTTTACAAGGCGGCTTTTGGACAGTTTAAATTACGAGCTTGAAAAAGCAATCACCTCAACAGGTGCACAGCCGGTAATCCTTTGTTCTTCACCCATAAGATTGCCGTTCAGGCGCCTCATAGAAAGAACTTATCCGCAGATTGCCGTAATGTCGTATAATGAAATCAGCAACAATGTTAAGGCAAAATCGGTAGGTGTCGTAAAAGCGGCTCCCGCAAAGGTTTAATGTTACTAAATTAAGAATAATCGAAAGGCTAATATGAAAACGCTGTTGAAAAAGAACAAAAAAGTAAGCATTCTCCCCCAAGACGTGAAAGGCGCGGCAGAAGGAACAATTACAAAGGCGCTCAAAGATTTTTTTGAGGTCGAAATTCCGTCAGCCGACTTAAAATATTACAAAACAGGAGAAAGCGTCGAGCTTTTTGCGGCTGTTGACGCGGGGATGCTTTATTTTTCATCGGAGCTTGAAGAAATCAATGAAAACACTTTAAAAATCAAGTCAACAAAAGACTACGAGCTTCTTCAAAGGCGCGAATACACAAGAATTCCGCTGGATAAAGAAATAAAAATAAAAGACAATAACACAATCTGCCACTGCATTGACATCAGCGCCGGCGGAATGAAGCTCGAGATGGAAAAACAGCCAGATATGGAAAAAGATTACACGATTTCGTTCAGTCTTGACGGAAGAACGGAAATCAGCTGTTATTTGCGCCCGATAAGGATTTCAAAGGACGACAAAAAGAAAAACGGCAAATATATAGTATCCGGACGATTTGTTTTATTAAAAAATATTGATAAAATAGCAATAGTTCAGTACTGCTTTAAGAAAAACATAGAAAATACGAACAAATAACCACCATGTCAGGAAAACTAACTTACAAGCACAAAATCAGCGGAATATTAGGTTCTTTCACGGCATTGCTGTGCGGAGCGCTCATATTTTGCAAAGGAATGCCCGATATCCACGGACTAATCAGCGGATTTGCAATAATTGCACCGGCGGCGTTGAGTGCAGGCGCATGCGGTTATTTTATCGGCAAAATTTTTGACAAAGGCAACGAAAGCACAGGCGGTTCCGGTCAAATTTTCAAATAGGGTCACAAAATGCTAAAAAACGTTAGAAATTTTAAAACTAAATTGAGCACCCAATTCGGGCTTTTAACCAGTCTTTTGATTGCGATTATGGTTTTGTGTATTGCCGGATATTCGATTCTTTTTGTGGATAATCTTACAAAACAGGTTACAAAACAGACAAAAAGCCTTAATGATTCGATTTACACAACGGTTTTGCAGGTTGTGAGCGATTATATTGACAAAGATAATTACACAATGCTCGATAAATCAGCGAGAAATATGATTTATAACAAACTGATTGCGAATTTGACGGTTAAAGAAACAAAATCAGGCAAAATCCTGTACAAATCACCAAAAATTAAACTTCCTGACCAGTTCGGCGAAAAACCGCGCCAGTCGAGGTTCGGAGCAAAGCAGGAAATCAAAAATAACGACTCAAATATCTATTATCTCATGGGTCAGCGCGGCGCAAAGACAATCACCATCGGATTTTACTCCGAGCCGATTGTAAAACAGGGGTTGGATATTCTTATTGAAAACATGACCGCAATGGTTATTATATTTATATTTTTGGGCTTTTTCCTCTCGAACCTTGTGGCGAAAATTCTCATAAAACCCATAAATATGCTCGTAAAGAGCCTTGTTGAGTCAAAAGGGAACTTTTCTCACCGTCTTGAGCCAACAAATTACCTCGAAATAAACAGGCTCATCATTTCATACAACAACATGGCGGCTTCTCTGGAAGAACTATACCAGTCAATGGAACAACAGGTTAAAGACCGAACAAAAGAGCTGGAAAGTGCTTATACAGAGCTGAAAAGCACGCAGGCAATGATGGTTCACAGCGAAAAAATGCGCTCACTTGGCGAGCTTGTTGCCGGAATTACCCATGAAATCAACAATCCCGTCAATTTTATCTACGGAAATCTGATTCATTTGAAAAATTACACAAAAGATTTGATGGATGTTATTGAAAAATACTCGGAATTCAACGATGACCTGACTGACGAGCACAAAGCAGCCATAAAACAGCTTAAAGAAGATATTGATCTTGATTTTCTTGCAACAGATTTGCCCGATTTAATCAGAAGCTGTCAGGAAGGCACCGAACGCACAAAAAACATCATTCTCGACCTGAAAAACTTTTCCAGACTGGAAGAAGCGGTGGTTAACAGCATTGATTTACCCAGAGAAATCGACACAACGCTCAACATCCTGCACAACAAAATTAAAAACAAAATTACGGTTCACAAAGAATATGACGAAAACATTCCGAATATCGAGGGTTACGGCGGGCAGCTGAATCAGGTTTTTATGAATATTCTGGACAATGCTGCTTATGCAATCAAGGAAAAAGGCGATATTTGGATAAGGCTGCATAAAAAAGAGGACAAAATCGTCCTTGAATTTGAAGATAACGGCTGTGGAATGGACAAAGAAACAGCAGCAAAGGTTTTTGACCCGTTTTACACGACAAAACCGGTCGGACAGGGCACCGGCCTAGGGATGGCAATCAGCTACAAGGTCATAAAAAACCACCACGGAGACATTTCAATCGAATCAGAAACAGGAAAAGGCACAAAATTCACGCTAACCCTGCCTTTGACAATGGGAACATAATTAGATGGATGAAAAATACAACATATTACTCGTAGATGACGAAGAAGACAACCTTTCGCTTTTATACAGAACGCTGAGGGGTTCATATAACCTTGATCGTTCAACTTCGCCCTTAAAAGCTCTCGAAATGATGGACGAAAAGGATTATCAGCTTGTAATTTCCGACCACAAGATGCCTGAGATGGACGGCGTTGAATTTTTGAAAAGAGCGAGCGAAAAACACCCCGATATGATGAGAATTCTCCTCACGGCGTATTCTGATGCGAATATTCTCATTGATGCGATTAATTATGCAAAAATTTACAGATATGTTAAAAAACCGTACAATCCCGAGGAGTTGCAGCTCATAGTTTCAGCAGCACTGGAATTTTTCCAGCTAAAACATGACAACGACAAGCTTATTATTGACCTGAAAGAGCTTTTTTCCGGCACAATCAAGGCAATAATGGGTGCGCTAGACGCAAAAGACTCTTACACATCAGGACGCAGCAAGCGTATAACGTTCTATTCCACAGAAATTGCCAAAAAGCTCGGACTTTCATCGATTGATGTGGGAAAAGTTGAACTTGCGGGAATGCTCCATGATATCGGAATGATTGGGGTTTCGGACGATGTGCTTTATAAAGTTGACGAGCTCACTCAGGAAGAATACGACGAAATCAAAGAGCATATAAATTACAGCGTAAAAATTCTCGAAGATATAAAGCAGCTCAAAGATGTTGTCGAAATAATCAGGTGCCATCACGAAAACTACGACGGAAGCGGTTACCCTGCGGGATTGCGCGGTGAAGAAATCCCCGTAGGCGCCCGAATTATCGCTGTGGGCGATGCTTTTGACAGCATAATTTCCGACCGCGTTTACAGGCAAAAAAATAACTACGAAGAGGCACTTGAGGAGATAAAAAAAGGCTCCGGAAACCATTTTGACCCCGTTGTTGTTCGCGCATTTTGCGAATGTTTTGACAATATTGTAAAAACAATCAGCGAATAAGCACCGTTTTTTAGTTTTTTAATTAACTCCCAAAAGTTGACCGTCAAGGCTCATGGGAATCTGGTATAATGCATTCATCAGGTGAAATTTTTGATGTCTTTTTCTCCTGAAACCACTGGTACAACTTCATTATGCGGATAAAAACAAAAAGAATAAGAAGGGGAATGAGATTTTTTATGGCAATAACACAATCAGAGCCAAACCAGAAAAAAGGTACGAGCATTAATACAATACCAATATCAAAAAATACATCGTAAAAAATATTACGTAAAAAAAATGGCTTTGATACACGATTTTTGGTGTATTTATCGAAAGTAAAAAAAATCGTAATTACCATAAGAAACCAAATATAAAATATTGGCAAAATAATACTTTCTATGCCGCAGCCATAGTTGGTTTCCTTGATTGGAGCATTATAATTATAGATCAATGCAACAAGCCAGCCTGAAAAAGCAGAAGCATGACCACCAAAAAGTTTTTTAGGAGCATAAAAATCTATTTTCATAAATATATAGTACAAAAATTAGAAGGAGTTTACAAGATGACTAATACAAAATTAAATGAAGAATTAAAAGAAATGTCAGTTTATGTTTATCAGGATGGCAAAGGGAGTATTCCTGCCGGTTGGAAACTTATCAGAAAAGATGAAAATAAACAAAACGGCTATTATTCAGAAACATATAAAAAAGCAAGCCAAATTGCGGTAATCTATAGAGGCACAGATATGGAAAAGGGGTTTAATGAAAAAAGAAAAGATGTTATATCCAGCGACTTGAAAATGTTAAGGGTGATTGAACCCGAACAATTAGCCGATGCAAAAAATACTTACAATGAAGTAAAAAAAACTTATCCAAATTCAAAAATTGTCCTCACCGGACATTCTCTGGGCGGAAGCTTGAGCCAGATGGTTTCAGCAGAAACAGGCGCAAAAGCAGTTACGTTCAACGCATTCGGAACAGGAAAAATTCTCTCACAAAACGGTTTTTCAAAGGCTGAACAACGGTTATTGAATATCACAAACTATGGAAACCCAAAAGACATTATTTTCATGACCAACAAAGAGCACCAACCCGGAACAAATTATATAACCAATACTAATTTAAACCCGGATAACACATATACATACAAACAAGAAAAACCCGATTGGGAGAACTGGAAAGAAAAAATGCCGGGAATTAAAGAACATAAACTCCAAAACATGGAAAGCCTCGACAAAGCAATAAAAGTTGCAAATCCCGACACAAATGAAAAACCGGCGCTGCTTCATGGCGGAATTTCTTACACAGAAGACAACACACTGGCACAAAACCGCAATTTCTCTGACGTAATCCGTGAAAAATGGAGAAAAATGCAACAAAGCAGAAATTCCCGTATCCAAAACCACTCATCAAAAAGCAAAAAAACAAGCGCATCCGGCACAACCAACGGAAAGTGGATTACTATCAATGGAAATCACATTTTTATTGACAAATAAACCGCCCGACAAGCCTATCTCAGCCGCAGGCCCGTTTCTTTATCAAAAAACAAAAAATCGTTGGTGTTAAAATGCAAATCAACAGTTGTTCCGAATTTCTTCTGCGCGTCAAGCTTTGCGGAACATTTTGCACCATTAATTGAAAAATAAACGATTTTTTCGCTCCCCAGCATCTCAGAAATCTCCACATCCGCGCAAAATTCACAGTTGAAATCCAAAACATCCGTCTTTTCAGGCCGGATACCGATAATAAAATCGCGTTTTCCGCCCGGTGAAGCTATTTGCGCCTCATCCAGCGCAATTTCTGTTTCATTAAACCTTATTTTTCCGTTCTCAAGCGTTACAGGGATGAAATTCATCGGAGGCGAGCCCAGAAAACCACCAACAAAGGTATTATCAGGGTTGTAATAGATATTTTCAGGGTTGTCGACCTGCTGAATCACGCCTTTATCCAGCACAACAATCCTGTCCCCCATCGTCAGCGCCTCGGTCTGGTCATGGGTAACGTAAATGAATGTTGTTTGCAGTTTTTCGTGAAGTTTTTTGATTTCCGAGCGCATTTGCACCCTTAATTTCGCATCAAGGTTCGACAAAGGCTCGTCCATCAGAAAAACTTTAGGATTTCTGACAATTGCACGCCCGAGCGCAACACGCTGACGCTGCCCGCCTGAAAGCTGTTTGGGTTTTCGCTGCAAATATTCGGTTAAATCAAGGATTTGCGCAGCCTCTTTAACTTTTTTATCAATTTCATCCTTTGAAAAATTCCTCATTTTCAGCGGAAATGCGATATTTTCATAAACAGTCATGTGCGGATAAAGCGCATAACTTTGAAAAACAAACGCAATATCACGGTCTTTGGGGTGGACGTTGTTCACGCATTTGTCGCCTATGTAGATTTCGCCGGAAGTAATATCCTCCAGCCCCGCAATCATCCTCAAAATCGTTGATTTTCCGCATCCGGACGAGCCGACAAGCACGAGAAACTCTTTATCCTTTATTTCCAGCGAAACATCGTTGATTATGGTTTTTGTGTCATATTTTTTTACGACATTTTTTAGCGTAACCTGTGCCATTAAACTTCCAGCCTCTCTGACGGAACAACAAATGTGTAAGAAGTTCCCTTTAATGATTCGGTTTCGACCCAGATTTTGCCCTTTGCAAGGCGGATGAGGTTGTAAACCAGCCCCATTGCGACATTTCTAGCCAGCGATTTGCGCGCAATCGCCTTTTCTACGTCAATATACGGGTTGAAAATCGTATCTTTTTCGTTATCGACAAGCCCTGTGCCGGAATCCGTAATTTTTATCATCAAATACGACTTATCATTTGCACTTTCGGCGATTGGAAAGCCAGCAATCTCCAGAAACTCCAAATCAGGCGATGAAGCCTCAATTTTCACCCCGCCGTTTTGAGTGGAAGCGATTGCATTGTCCAGAAGCAGCGTAATTGCAGTTTTTACAAGGTTTTCATCGTTAAAACAGTTGCGTTTTAGCAGATTGTTCAAATCCACCGTCAAAACAAGCCCCTTTTCCTCTGCTTTTGTGCGGTAATCATTGAAAATCTTCGAAATCAAGTCAACAAAATCAAAATTCTTGAATTCATAATCAAAAATTCCCGACTCAACCTTTGAATAATCAATGATTTTCGATATCAGGTCAAGAAGCTGTGCGGAATTTTTATTAATAATTTTTAAATATTTCTCCTGTTTTTCGGAAATCTCACCGCCGAGCCCCTCGAGCAGCGCCTGTGAAAATCCGTTTATTGAATGCAGCGGCGAGGTCAATTCGCCGGCTATTTTCGACAAAAACGAGTTTTTTTCTTTTGTAACTTTGTTAACATATTCATGCTCAAAAATAAGCTTGTTTAACATTTTCTGGCTGCCCGAAACATCACGAACCCCGACGATAATATCGCCTTTTTCACCAAAACGGGCCGCACTGATTTCAAAAAACTGCTCGTCTTCATTCATTCTGGAGCGGACAACAGCGCTTGCACCTGTTTTCACAAGGTCGCAGACCATATTGTAACCGCCGTCGAACAAATCCAACAGTTCCGAGTTCACGATTGTTTCGGAGGTGAAAATTTTGGACGCTTTTTCGTTATAATCCGTAATTTCCCCGTTCGGTGCAACCACCAGAACCGCGTCCGGAAGCATGTCCAAATCAGGTTTTGGTTTTTTATTATTATTAAACAAGAATGATAACAGACCCATTTTAACTCTCTTTTAAACGCTAAATTATAACCAATTTTAGCATATTATAGGGAGGTTAAGCAATGACATCTTTTCTGACAAGCACACTGCCCAAATCCGCAGCGGAGAGTTCCTTTTCATCTTTATCTTCGGGGGAATTCCGGACAATTTTATTCAACCGGTCTATTTCATTAACTATTTTGCTGTAATCTTCAACAGCGGAGGATTTTTTCTTATTGGTTTTTTCAACATAAATCTCGCCGACCTTGTATCCGACGCCGGAACCGGCAATCGAGCCCGCAACAAAGCCCAGTCCCTCAATTACGGCCAGAGCAGCCTTTGCATATTTATTTTTCATGCCGGAGTGGACTTCTTTCAAATATTTTGAGTTCAAAAACTCCTTCATAAGCGCTTCTGTGCCGAACATTGCGCTCATTCCGCAAACTTCTTTTTTCAAAGCCTCATCTTTTTTATCAGCAGTCAAAACCCTGTATCCGGCAGCGCCTACGAGCAGCGGATTTACGTGTTTGCTTGCCCAGTTTGCACCTTTTACCGCATAATCAAGAACTTTGTTGTGTTCCGAGGTTTTGCACATAATATCGATTGCCGCCTGAGCGCTTTTTCCCAGAACATTGTCGAGTTTTGCCGCAGCTTTGCCTGCTGCGGTCAATTGACCGGTTGTTGCGAACACACGACCCTCATCGTGGTGTCCGTTTGAGCCGTTGACCACTTTGTCGGCATTTCTGCCCCCGAATGTAGCTGCTTTTAAGAATACGGCAAGATCGAGCATGCGTTAAACCTTCACTATAACACTTCCATTTATATAAACGTATTTTTCGGGGAAAAATTGCGCAATTTTTAAATTTGTTTACAATTTTTACAAATCTCCGCAAATACGACCCCGCTCCAAATGGAGAGGTCTGGAGTGAGGGGGGCGGGTGTGGAGATTTTATATATTTTTTCGTCCGATTGCCCATCTTAGCCCGAATGTCAGGGAAATTCCATTTCGACCGCCGTTGTGAATCATAGCCTGCAAATAGGCAGTATATGAATCTTTCCATCGTTTTTGCACTCCGATTCCGTATTGGATGTAAGGATCTATGGACATTGAGGGCAGGCGGGTTTCATTGGCAGTTACTCTTGTTTTGTCGAGTATATTCCATACCATTGTTACGCCCAGATAGGGCTGCCAGCCGGATTTTGTATTCATAATGAATTTTATGCCCGGTGCAAGCTGGATAGCGTTGAGAGGGTCGGATTTTATCTTCACACCGGCGCCGTTGTTGTAATCATTAGTGTTCACAAATGTATAGGAAATAAGCATTGAGGGTTGAATTATATATTTTCCCTCTTTGAATTCTATATTATATCCGGTTTTGTTTGCGATGCCTGCTGTGAGCATTGTATAGTTTTCGGAGCCATACATAGTTCTTGCGTCGCCGGAAGTGGCGCCTGCGTTTATAGTTGTAGCGTTGAAGAAGTTATTTTTATAAAGTGTAATGGTTTGCCCGATTATTCCGCCATTCTGGAACGCATCAACCCCCTGATATCGTTGAGAAGCGCCATTATAGCCGATATAAGAGGTAATAACGCGTTCAAAACCGAATTTTACGGGCGTTAACGCGCCATCATGCCCGATTAGAGTTCCGTAGTTGATATTGCTGACTTTAGGGCCGTTCGAGAGGGGAACATTTTCAAAGCTGGCATAAGGTTTCACCCAGAATCCTTCATTTTCTTCCCTTGTGTACAAAGGTGAGAAGTTTCCGGTATCAGCGGGGTCGGAGGTGGGTGAAAGCGCATATTTATTGCGATTTTTGACAGCCATTCTTTCCCTGGACGGCAAATTCATGAACCTGTCAGAGTGTTGAAAAGCGTAATTATAAATTTGGAGCTGCGTAATGTAAGCTCCCGTAAGCTGAACAACCGGTGATACGAGAGCAGCAGGATTAAACGCCTCCAGCCCCTCCTGACGTGCAAAAGTAAAATATCCCATGCTATCATGCGGGTCAGTGCCGTATGAAACGTTGTATTTGTAAATGGGAGAATAAACCGTGGATGTTCCTGCGGTTGAAAGATTAGTTTCGCCGCTATATTTAACAATATTTGCAATAATTGAGTCAGCAAAAAGGATTTTGACAGAGGTTTTATCTGTTGCTGATAACAGATTGAGTTTTGTTATATCTATAATGGCATTTGGTGCGATTGCATAGGAATCCGCACAAATTCTGTCCATTGTGCCGTTTTCAAGGTCAACGTCAAGGGTAAGTTTGGTTGTTCCGTTGATTGCGAGAGATGGAGCATGCATTGTGCCTGCCGAATTGTTGAGCATGTTTATACTTGAATCATTAAGTGTTACGGATAGAGCGTTGTTTAAGGCTGATTCGTTTGTTAAAGAAACATTTGCGTTGTTAAAAGTAATTTGTGCGTTATTTATGTTGTTGTTTATTGTTATTTGTGAGCTCTGATCGGTGGTGGCGAGGATTTTATAGCCGTTTGCACCATCGATTTTGTCATTGAGGATAATTTCGCCGTTGTTTATTGCGCTAAGCGAGATAGTTTTTGAAGAATCGTTCATCTGTATAGCGGAAGTATTGTTTGAGAATTCCGATTTGCCGTTATTTGCGGTGATTTGCAGGTCAACATTTGAAATAATTGCAGTTCCTGCGGTATTCTGGAAGCTTGTATTAGTCAAATTCACTATTGAATTTGCATTTTCGGCTTTTATTGCGTAATCTTTTGCATTTGTGATTATTGTATTAGCAATGCTAAGCGCTGTTTCATTTTCCAGAGCAAACATTGAAAGTCCGTTTGCATTTATGGTTGACGGAAGTTCCGAAGAAAGTCCGGCAATATTAAATTCGCCGGCAGCAACCCCCGATGGGGATTCTGTTACTTTGTATTCATCTGTGGTTCTAAAAATGAAGTTTCTGGGGTCGTTGGATTCTTTGCGGGCAAGGAGGGCCAGTCCGTCGTAGATTTGTCCGTTAATTTTTATGCTGTCGTTCGTGGTATTCGTTGTTGCAAGTTCGATAGCACCCAAATCTTCGACTATGTTGTCGTTATAGAGGGTATTTATGTCCAAATTGAGGTCATAAATTGAAATCAGATTATCTGAAAGGGCGAGCTGCAGTGCATCTGTCGGGGTTTCGAGGATTTGGATGATTGCAGGAGTTCCTGAATATTTGCCTATGAAATTCATTAGATTTAAGGTTATTATTCCGCCGGAAGTGTTAGTTGTTGTGATTTTGTCAGCGGTATTGTTGACAAGATTGATGTCGATGTTCAATTTTGTATTTTCACCGGCATTCATCGAAACAAACTTGTAGTTTTTAACATCATTGTTAACAAAATTGATAGTTGTGTTTTCAGACGTTACATTTGCGTTGATTACGTCATTAAAAAGGCTTATTGTGCCGGTTTTATCGCCGGTGAGGGCGAGAGTGTATTGTTTTGTGCGTTCGATTATTGAGTTTTTTATTACACCGCCATCGATTTGGTCGTTGAAAGTTATCGAGCCGTTGTTGGTGGCATTGAGGGTTATGACAGGCTGGTTGTTTGTCGTATCAACAAATATAGCATTCGGGGTTCTGCCGCGAGAATCTTCCGTATAATTTCCGGTAAATTCGATTGCTCTGCCCGAAGCGGCTATAGTAATATTGTTAGCTGCGTAAATAGCTCCGCCTACGGCTAAATAGTCAGCAGATTCGGTTTTTGCATAATTGTTAATAAAAGAACCTGTTATTGAGCCTGTTTCTGAAAGATGACCTGCGTAGATTGCCCCGCCATGAGCCAGATTTTCTTCGGAAACAGCTGAATTTCCAATAAAATCACCCACAAGATCATTAATTCCAGCATTATTATAAATTGCCCCGCCACGTGAAGGGCCTGAGGAAGCAAAAGCTGAATTCCCTATAAAATCGGCTATAATTAAATCAATTTGAGAAAAATAACTGCCACCGCCGAGTCCATTATTATAAATAGCACCGCCCCATGAACCATATTCTAATATACTCACACAGCGAGTTGAATTACCAATAAATTTCCCGGATATTGTATTTATTCGACCGTCATAACTATTTAAAATAGCTCCACCGGCAATACCAGTTCCAGTGTTTGTTAAAGAATTATTAATAAAATTACCGTTAATTGATGTTATACTCCCCGCATTAAATATCGGAGAGATGTTTAACCACGCTGTTCCATGCGCTAAATAGCTACTATTTATAAAATCTCCATTGATATGACCGATATTTTTGTCGACATTATTTATATTTGCATATTTCCTCACACCTGCATCTATATCCACGCGTGCATCTACAATATCCTTATCAAAATCCAGCCCGTCAACATCAGGTCTCCACGTTGTTGTTTGCAAACGGCTATTATCAACATAATAATTGATTTCATAATGAAAATACGGGTTAGCAGCGTCGGAGGGATTCGCAACATTTATGGTAAAGTTTTTTATTTCATCTGCTACGTCAAGATGACCGTAGTCTTGAGTTTTGAGGTCAACGCGATAATTCACACGGGAAAACTCAGCCTCTGATTCATTCCACACGTAGCTTGAAACAATATTTGTACCTGAATTTTCAACTTCAGTTAACGTATAGGCTGAATCTTCGCCAAGTACAGGAGTAAAGCTATACGCAGGAGATGACAGGGGCAAAATGGTTGAGGCAATAAGGATAAAACTGATTTTTATAGTGTTTTTTAGGAGGTTCGGGCAGATAAATCTGCTGAAAAATGGTGGTACGTAATGTTTTTTAGAGTTCGACAGGGCGAAAACCCTTATTCTAACAGCCCCCCCCCCCC
>URHD01000046.1 GCA_900547585.1 uncultured bacterium
ATTTTGGTGCATTTTTTGCATGGGGCGGAAGATTTATGCGGTTTTTTCACGATTAGCGGCGTTGCGGATTTGCGTAAAGGCAAAGAGTAAGAAATAAGTTCATTTTTTGACCTATTCCAGCGAAGCGAATCGAGGCAAAAAATGAACTTATTTCTTACTCTTTGCCGCCCCCGTCAACAATTTCTCCACCCGGCAAAACAATTTCCATGGTCGTAGAATTTTCAGCAGAATCAGAAGAAGCAAAAATTTCACCGTCATGAGCATTTATGATTTTATTGGAAAGATAAAGCCCGAGCCCGGTTCCGACCTTTCGAAACTTCTTCGCAGTTGAATAGTATTTATCAAAAATATGGTCTAAATCTTCTGTTTTTATTGTGTTTCCGTAGTTTTTTATCTTAATTAAAAAATTCGCGTCGGATTTTTCAACAAAAATATCAACAGACGCTCCGGAAGAGCTAAAAGATATGGCATTCAGAACGAGGTTTTTCAAAACGCGTTTAATATAAAATTCATCAAGCATTACCTTTTGAGAGCCGTTTGAAGTAAATTTCAACAAAACATTATTCGCCTGCGCAATTGGCAGCATTTCCTCCAGAACCTTTTCTATCAGCCTTGAAACATCCACAGGCTCTTTTGTCAGATTTATCTGTGTTTCATTTAATTTGTAGGTTTCAAGCAGGATTTCGACCAGCTCAACGAGTTCTTTGTTGGAATTTTTGAGATGGAAAACCGCCTGCTTCTGCGCCTCGGTCAACTCGCCAAAACGCCCGTCAACAAGGAAATTCAGCATGTTATTTTCTGCAATAATCGGAACCTTGAGGTCATGGGTCAATGTTGCGACAAAATCCTCCTTGAGTTTAACTATCTCTTTTTGCGCCTCCAGCTGCTCATTAAGCTCTTTCTGGTATTCTTTAATCATATCCTCGCGGTCAACAATTGCCTCAATCATCCGGTTCATGCTTTCAGAAAAATTAGGCAGCACAGTAAGCGCAAAAGAATCGATTGTGTCGTAAATATTACCGTATCTTATGGAATTTATCGTTCTTGCAATGCTTCTGAGCGCTTTTTTGTGGCGCCGGAAAGAATGCTTGAGCTTTTTGTATTTAAACAGCAAAAGCACCGCCCATAAAGCAAGAATTATGCATAAAAAAGCAAAAAGCCAGCCCATCCGCTAATATCCGTAATGTTCATGCGAAACAAGGTACTCTCTGACGTGATTCAGAGCCGACTGGACGATTCTTGTGATTCTTGACGACGAAAGTCCGACCTGCTGGGCGATTTCTTTAACCTGCATGTTTCTGTAAAAGCGATATTCAACGACCAGCCTGTCTTTTTGGGGCAAAGTTGCGATTGCTTCCCTGATAGCCTTTCCGAGTTCGCCGATTTCGGCTTTTTCATCGGGCAGAGCATGCGGGTCTTTGATAAAATCGAACGGAGAATCGTTATCCGAGCTTGCAGCAGCGATAGAATCAATAGAAAGGATGGTTTCGTAAACCGCCTCTCTGACTTTTCCCGGAGAAATATCAATATCTCCATCGCCTGATGAGTTTTCGGCGTCTTCTGATGAGTCTTTTGTATGTTTTAGCGAGTACCATTTGTAACGGTTTCGCAATTCGTTTCTAATCGCCCATCTGACGGCGGTTCCGATATAAGAACTGTTATATTTTTCAAGCTGCTCTGGCGTTTTGTTCTTAATAAGCGCCTGAACCGCAATAATACCGATACTTACGAGCTCTTCGTAATCGACCATGTGCGACGGGATACGCCTGTGCTCGACTTTGGCGACTTTTTCGACGATTTCTATGTATTCTTTAATTTTTGTTTGAGATTGGTTAACCATTTTATCGTTTTGCAGTACGAAAACTCTTGTTTCAGCAGGCTTTTCGCCTCACTGCATCAAATTCCTCTATTTTTCCGTTCTGTTAGTATTTATATTACTAGAATTTTGTGTTTTTCGCAAATTATATACAAACAGTAAAATTTCTGCGACCGCTTTGTACAAATCCGGCGGAATTTCGCGGTTCAAATCAACAAGCCGGTAAAGAGCACGCGCAACCGGCGGGTTTTCAATGACAGGAACCGAGTGTTCGCGGGCAATTTTGATAATTTTTTTCGCAAAAAGCTCGGTTCCTTTTGCGATGAGCTTTGGCGATTCCATTTCGCTGGAGTCGTATTTCAACGCGCAAGCCACATGCACGGGATTTGTTACAACAAAATCCGCCTCGGGCACCGCATCCATCATGCTCTGCTGAACCATTTGCTGGCGGCGCTGGCGCAGCGCGGCTTTTACATTCGGGTCGCCTTCGGTGTTTTTGTATTCATCTTTTACTTCTTTAAAGGACATTTTTTGGTCCTGCATAAATTTCCATCGCGTCATGCCGTAATCAGCAACAGAAATAATGAAAAACGCAATCGACGCCTTGATTACGAAGTCCATAATCAGGCTCCCGAACTCCTGCATGACCGCAAAGTTGTTATCAATTGCCGCAAGGCTCAAAATCGTTTCAAAATGCGCCTGATAAACCATCCAGCCGACATAACCGAGAATTACAACTTTCAAAATATTCTTAAAAAGCTCAAAAAGCGTTTTTATGGACATCAGGTTTTTGAAATATTTCGTAGGGTTCAACTTATCGAGCTTCGGGGAAAGCGGTGTCATTGTAACGAGCGGCCCGACCTGAATAAAATCGCCCATAATCCCGATAAACATTGCAATCGCCAGAATAGGCGCGATTATGAGCACAGTCGGGACAAGCGTTATAAACAAAAGGTACGGCAGACCGATGTTTGAAAGGTGCTGGTTAGGGATTTGTTCATAGCAGAGGACGAAAAGCTTTGTAATCTGGTCCCAGATGAACGGTGCGAGTTTTGCGATTGCAAAAAACATGACTATCATTGCCAGAGCGGTTGAAAAGTCCTTTGATTTGACGATTTGTCCTTCTTTTCGGGCTTTTTCGAGCTTCTGGTGCGAAGCCTCAAATTGTTTATCTTCATCACCCATCTACGGTTATTCTTTCCTGACTGTAAATTTAATGAATCTAACTCAACTGTCAATATTTTATCATGGTTTTGTAAATTGATATAATTTTAATTAATCCTCGATCCCCAATGCCTGTTGCTGTTGGACTGAAAGCCCAACATACCCTCTGTCCGGCAATACCGGACCTACTTTTCGCCCCCCCCTCATCCAAAGTCGAAATGAGTAATATATTATTTTTTAGACCTATGCCAGCGAAGCGCATCGAGGCTAAAAAATAATATATTACTCATTTCGACGCCCGCGCGCCCGACACAAATAACCAAATCAGCCCACAATCAGCCCAATTTCCCGAGCTGCTCAACCGCAAATTTGGCACGTGAAGTAATAATTTCGGCCGAAGCGTCCTTGTAAAGGCATCTTCCGAGCCCGACAGCCTTTGCGCCGGCTTTTAAATATCCGCAAAAATCGTTCAAACCGATTCCGCCGGCGGGCATGATGTTCAAAAACGGCATGGGACGCAAAATATCCTCAAGATATTCGACTTTCCCCATAGAATTTGCAGGAAAAAGCTTTATGAGCGGAACGCGCGATTTCCACGCGGTATAAGCTTCATTCGGTGTCGAAACCGTCGCAATATGAGGAACTTTGTTCGATAAACAAAATTTCACCATGCTTGTTTGAAAAACCGGCGAAACAATCGCCTGTGCACCCTGTTCGAGCGCTTCCATTGCGCGTTTCTGGGTAATAATTCCGCCCGCAGTTACCGTCAATTCAGGTTTTTTAGCCAGCTCGCCGATAGCCTGAACTAGACAGCCCCTTTCCACAGTAATTTCGAACGACTTTATCCCGCCTTTTACCAGACATTCGGAAATTTCAAGCATTTCCTCCGGCGTTTTTGCACGAACCACTGCGTATATTTTGTTTTTGTAGATGGATTCTATTGCGTTCATTATTTTATTTTTTCGTTCTGGCGGGAGGATTGAGGCTTTTTGGTTTTTATTTTTATGAAATTAAACACCGTTTTGTTCGTTTCTTCGACATTTTCATCCTCGTAGCCGAGCAAAATCTCCAAATCCTTTTTCAAAAGCGTAATATCTTCGTATTTTTTCAAAGTTCCGTCGAGCGCAATCGAAACATCGCCGGTTTCTTCGGAAACAACAAGGCATGCCGAATCCGAAACCTCGCTCATCCCAATCGCTGCGCGATGGCGTGTTCCGTATTTCCAGCTGAGCTTTGGATCCTCGGTCAAAGGCAGCAAAACGCCGGCAGAACGGATTTTTTCGCCGGAAACCACGACCGCGCCGTCATGGAGCGGGGTATTTGTATGAAAAATTGTCAAAAGCAGCTCGGTTGAAACGTTTCCGTCAATCTGCGTGCCGACATCGGAATATGTATGCACGCTGTCATCGCGCTCCAGCACGATTAGAGCGCCGGTGTGGGTTTTTGCAAGATATTTTACCGCCTCAATTAACTCTTTTATTACATTGATTTTTTCAATATGTCTTGTTTCACGTTTTGAAAAGAGTGAATTTTTGAAAATATTAGATTGTCCCAAATATCCGAGAAATTTACGAATTTCAGGCTGAAAAATGATTACCGCGCCGAACATAATTACGTTGACCATGGTTCTGAGGAAAACGCCAAGAAGCTGAAGGTTGAATTTAATAAGAACTTCACTGAAAATCCACGCAAAAAGCAGGATAAACAGCCCTTTTACAAGCTTCTCCGACTGCGTGCCTTTGATAAATTTGCGATACAGAACATAAAGCATGCCAAAAATGATTAAAACTTCGGTAACGTTGACCCAGGTGAAACTGAGCTGCAAAACGCCCAACTGTTTTATGACTATGTCTTTTATCTCGCCTAACAACGCTTTTTGCCTCTATCTCAAACGTTCGGGTATCACATCAAGAGAAACCAGATGCTCGTAACTCTCTCTATTTATTATAATATCAGATTGTCCGTGATTTACAAGTACCGCAGCAGGTTTTAATACGCGATTGTAATTGCTGGACATGGAATATCCATAGGCGCCTGTATCGTAAACGCAAATTATATCACCTTCTTCGAGTTCGGGCATTTCTACGTCTTTTATTAAAATATCACCCGATTCGCAGAATCTGCCGGCTAAAGTTATTGTTTGCGCAAGCGGGGCACCGGGTTTGTTTGCGACCTGCGCCGTATAAAGTGCCTGATAAAGGCTCGGACGCGGATTGTCGGCCATTCCTCCGTCAACAGCAACGTATTTTCTGCCTTTGGGCACCTGTTTTGAGCTGCCGACAGTATAAAGCGTTACGCCGGAGGTGCCGATTATGCTTCTTCCGGGTTCGATAAAAATCGTGATGTCGCCCGTGTTGTATTTTTTTGAATTTTCTTCCACCGAGGTCGTAATTTGCTTGGCAATCTCGTCAATTGTCGGCGGTTCATCGTTTTCCGTGTATTTTATGCCGAGCCCGCCGCCGAGGTTGATTGTGTGGAGCTCAATTCCAAATTTTTCTTTAATTCTTGCAATTTCTTTCAAAATAACTTCGACTTCATCGTAATAAATTTTTGTTTCAAAAATTTGCGAACCAATATGCGCATGAAGCCCGATTACATTGAGGTTTTGGTACTCATCTCGCAAAAGTTCCAGCGCATCATCAATCTGCGTCAAATCAAACCCGAATTTTGAATCCAGATGACCTGTCTGGATGTATTCATGCGTGTGGCATTCGATTCCGGGGGTTATACGGAGCAAAATATCAGCTTTTTTACCCGCAGCGCCCGCAGCTTCGTTCAAAAGCGCAAGCTCAAGAAAATTATCAACCGAAAACTTGCCCACGCCGACCTCAAGCGCCATTTCCAGCTCATCGTAGGACTTGTTGTTGCCATTGAAAAGGCATTTTGACATATCAACGCCGGCAGAATGCGCTGTATAAATTTCTCCGCCCGAAACAAGGTCAAAACCGAACCCCTCATCAGCAAGTATGCGGCAGATTGCCTTTGTCATAAAAGCTTTTGCCGCGTAGAGCATATTTATATTCGGATAATCTTTAAATGCGTTTTTGTACTGGTTTGCGATGGTACGGATTGTTTCTTCATCAAAAACGTAGAGCGGAGTTCCGTATTTTTCCGCCAATTCAACCAAATCGCACCCGCCGATTTCAAGATGTCCGCTTTCGTTGATTTTTGTTGTGATTGGTTTGATATTTTGGTTTGCAGTCATTTTTGCCTCGTGTTTTTTGTTGATATATGCGATTTTAGCATAAATTGTTTGTATTTGCTTAAAATTTTTCGGTTGATAATGCCGGAGAAATTAATTAATTTGCATGCCCGCGTTTTAATATGATACTATTTTATTAAAAGAAGACTTGTTGAGGAGAAACCATGGGGAACGGAAACGAACCGGTTGTTAATCTTATTTCAAAACCGGAAAATATGCTGAAAACAATTTACACCGCGTGCAGAACCTGCTACAGCGCGGATTATCCGATAAATATCTATGAAAATGCAGCTGACGAAGAAAAAATGCTAAAACTCATCGAGCGCGTAATCGGGTCGGGGCATTTTTCCACAATTGAGCATATTCAGGTTACTTTCGCGATTTCAAATGTTTCCCGTGCTTGCACCCACCAGCTTGTGCGCCACAGACATATGTCTTTTTCACAAAAATCACAACGATACGTAAAAGAAAAAGGGCAGTTTGACTACATAATTCCGCCCACTGTCGCAAAAAATCCTGAATTGCTTGCAAAATACAAGCAATTTATGGAGTTCACGGCGAATTTCTACACCGAAATGACCGAAGCCGGAATCCCCGCAGAAGATGCGCGTTTTGTCCTACCAAACGCCGCAGCCAGCTCGCTTGTGACCTCTTTGAACCTCAGGGAAATGATTCACCTTGCGCATTTACGCCTTTGCACAAGAGCTCAGTACGAAATCCGCATTATGGTCAAAAAAATGTGCGAAGAGCTGATAAAAGAAGAACCCTGGTTGAAAAAATACCTTGTTCCAAAATGCGAAAGCCTTGGATATTGCGACGAAGACAAATCCTGCGGAAGAAAAAAAGTCAAAGCAGAATTTTTGCGTGAAGAGGTAAAAGCCTGATTTATTTCAGAATAATAAAAAAAGTATTTTCTTTAACACTTCGCAACAAAATTAAGTGTATTTTTCACAATAATTTGTAAAAATACACAAATTATATTATAATGTTAAGGCTGTAACATTATAACAGTTTTAGAGAGAGAAAAAACCAGCAGGAATGGAACTTTGGCACTAACATTTCAAGAATTAATTTTAAATTTATCAAAATTTTGGTCAGACTATGGCTGCATAATCCAGCAGCCTTATGATATTGAAAAAGGCGCAAGCACAATGAATCCGGCAACTTTTTTGCGTTCATTGGGGCCTGAACCGTGGAATACCGCGATGGTCGAACCTTGTAGACGCCCGACTGACGCCAGATACGGCGAAAACCCGAACAGACTGGGGCATTATTTTCAATATCAGGTTATTTTGAAACCGTCTCCGGACAATGCTCAGGAGCTTTACCTCAAAAGCCTTGAGGCAATGGGTATTGATTTGTCAAAACATGATGTAAGATTCGTCGAAGACAACTGGGAATCCCCGACGCTAGGCGCTGCCGGTGTTGGCTGGGAAGTCTGGCTTGACGGCATGGAAATTACGCAGTTTACGTATTTTCAGCAGGTCGGTGGGCTTGAAATCCGCCCTGTTGCGCTTGAATTGACCTACGGGCTCGAAAGAATCGCAATGTATCTTCAAAACGTCAACTCGGTTTTCGACGTTATGTGGAACAAAAACCTGAAATACGGCGAAATTTACCTCCAAAACGAGATTGAACAGTCAAAATACAATTTTGAAGTGTCAGATGCGGCAAGATTGTTCAAATTATTTGATCTTTATCAGGAAGAAGTCGAAAATTGTGTAAAAAATGAGCTTGTTCTTCCTGCGTATGATTATGTTTTAAAATGCTCGCATGATTTCAACCTGCTTGATGCCAGAGGCGTAATAAGCAAGGATGAAAGAATAAATTACATAAACAGGGTAAGAAGAATGGCGGCGATGGTCGCAAAATTATACGTTGAACAACGTGAAAAACTGGGATTCCCCCTTTTAAAGAAATAGAAAATAAGGAAAAATTACATGCCCCACGAAAATGAAGTAACAGAAGCAGGTCTGGTCGAACATTTTGTTTCAAAATTATTAAAAACCAAAAATCCGGATGACATGATTGCAGATTCTAAAGAAACCGGATTGAATAAAACCCTCAACTGGGTGGATTTGATTATTCTGGGTATTGGTGCTGTTATCGGTGCCGGAATTTTCTCAATGGTCGGCTCGGCTGTAGTCGGCACGAACGGACACCCTGGCGCGGGGCCTGCACTCATCATTTCAATGATAATTGCGGCAATCGCCTGCATTTTCTCAGCGCTTTGTTATGCTGAATTTGCCTCCATGATACCGGTTTCCGGCGGGGTGTATACATATACTTTCGCAACAATGGGTGAATTAGCAGCATGGATGGTCGGATGGGTTTTGATGCTACAATATACCATCGGAAACATCGCAGTAGCTTGCAGCTGGACGGGTTATCTGCTTCAGTTTTTGCGCGGATTTGAACCTTATACAGCTCATCTTCCCGCGGCTTTGCAAACAATTTGCCACCATATAATGTATCCGCCGCTCTGGCTTGTGAGCGATTACGGCACGGCTTCGGCTGCATATTTAAAAATGGGGCTCAATCCTGCCGAGCATATTCCGCATCTTTTCGGTATTATTCCCATTTCAATAAATGTTCCTGCGATTGGAATGATTTTGCTGGTTACGGCGATTCTTGTAAAAGGTATTTCCGAATCCAAAAACATGGCGGGAATAATGGTTGTTATTAAACTGCTCGTTATCGCACTGTTTATCGGCGTTGGGGCGTTCTATGTAAAACCCGGAAACTGGGTTCCTTTCATGCCTAATGGAATCGGCAGCGTACTTATCAGCGCATTTACGATTTTCTTTGCATACACAGGTTTTGACGCAATTTCAACAGCCGCAGAGGAAACCAAAAATCCGCAAAAAGACGTCCCGATTGGCATTATCGGCACACTTTTAGCCTGCACGGTTGTATATATCTTCGTTGCGCTGGTTTTAACGGGCGTTGTTAAGTGGGATATGATTAACATCCACGCACCTATTGCTCATGCAATGCAAATGACCGGACAAAACTGGGTTGCAGGGCTGATTTCAGTTGGTGCATTAACCGGTTTGACCTCGGTATTGCTGGTTATGCAGCTTGCCGCAACAAGAATCCTTTTTGCGATGGCACGTGATAACTTTTTCCCGACAATATTGAAAAAAGTGCACCCTGTTTACAAAACTCCCCACGTAATCACCTGGCTCGTGGGCTCAGCAATGGTTATCGGGTGCTTGTTCCTTGATTTGAACCTCGCTGCACAGCTTTGCATTTTCAGCGTGTTCACATCGTTCATTATCGTTTGTATCGGGGTACTGATTTTAAGAAAAACCGACCCAACCCGCCACAGACCGTTCAAAGTACCGTTTTCACCGTTCTTTCCGGCAATGGGCATACTGCTTTGCGGTACATTGATGTGCGTTGCTATCGCAAGCATGGGTAAAACAGCACTTCTGTTCCCATTATGGCTTATAATCGGGCTTTCGATTTATGCTTTCTACGGATACAAGAGAAACCGCAGAATTGAAGGCATTGAAGAACGCAGAAAAGCGAACAAAGAAGCCCGCGAAAAAGCGCAACTGTAATATAACCCGATGGATGACGTTGGGCTGAAAGCCCAACCTACTACGAAAACCACAAATAAACAAATAGCCGCCCAAACTGGCGGCTATTTGTTTGAATATTCAAAATATTACGGTTTTAAACCGTACCGGAATTCCAGCTGTGCAGGTATTCTTCCTGCTCAGGAGTCAGGGTATCGATTTTTATCCCCATCGCGTCGAGTTTGATTTTTGCAATCTCAACATCGACCTCATGAGGAAGCGTGTACATTTTGTTTTCGAGTTTACCCTGATTTTTAACGATATATTCCATTCCGAGCGCCTGATTTGCAAAACTCATGTCCATAACCGACGCCGGATGCCCTTCTGCTGCAACAAGATTGACCAATCTGCCTTCAGCAAGAACATAAATCGATTTTCCGTTCTTGAGTTTGTATTCTTCAAGCGACGGGCGAATTTGTCTAATTTCGGTTGTTTCTTTTTTCAGTCCGTTAACGTTAACTTCAACATCAAAATGCCCTGCGTTGCATACAAAAGCGCCATCTTTCATCGTGAGCATGTGATGAACATCAACAACATTCTTGTCGCCTGTGATAGAGATGAAAATATCGCCGATTTTTGCAGCTTCTGCAATAGGCATTACGCTGTAGCCCTCCATCGCCGCTTCCAGAGCTTTCAGGGGGTCAACTTCCGTAACAATAACGTTTGCACCGAGCCCTCTTGCCCTCATTGCAGCGCCTTTTCCGCACCAGCCATAGCCGCAAACGACAAATGTTTTGCCGGAAAGCAGAATATTGGTTGCGCGAATGATTCCGTCGATTGCACTTTGACCTGTGCCGTATCTGTTGTCGTAAAGGTGTTTTGTTAAGCTGTTATTTACGCCGACAGCAGGGAATTTCAGGCTTCCATCAGCTTCCATTGCCTCAAGACGGATGATTCCGGTTGTAGTTTCTTCGGTTGAGCCGATAATATTTTCGATAAGTTCGGGTTTATTCTTGTGAATGGTTGCAACAAGGTCGCAGCCATCGTCAATAACGAGGTGGGGCTTGTGATTTAGCACTTCTTCAACATGTTTTGCGTAAGTTTCAGAAGATTCGCCAGCATAACCGAAAACAGGGATTCCCCAGTATTTTACGAGCGCCGCAGCAACATCATCCTGCGTTGAAAGCGGGTTAGAAGCCGCCAAAACTGCGTCAGCGCCGCCCTCTTTCATTGCAATACAAAGTGCAGCGGTTTCTTTTGTAACATGCACGCAAGCAGTCAATCGCAAACCCTTAAACGGCTGTTCTTTTTTGAATCTTGCTTTAATTCTTTCCAGAACCGGCATATCTTTCATTGCCCATTCAATATTATTTTTGCCCTGTTCCGCCAGAGCCATATCTTTGACGTCGCATTTTATCGCTGTCATCGGCATTTTTCTCTCCTTTTTACTTTGAAATCGGCTAATACACTACAATTTTAGCATGAATTAACACGTGTAAAGCTTTTTACAAATTTTCTTTAATAATTTATAATAAATGAATCAGAAAAGAGGTTAATTTATGAAACTTACTGTATTAGGTGCGGGCTGCTGGGGACTTACGCTGACGTGGCTTTTGACCAACAATTTTGAAAAAGTTACTGTATGGGGACGTGATGTAGATATTTCTGACGAACTCAGAACGAAAAAATCAGTAAAAAAGCCCATCGAAATCCAATTGCAGGACAAAGTCGAAGTCACCTCAGACCTTGAGAACGCTGTTTCAGACGCTGACATCATTCTGCTTGTTGTTGCCACTTCCGGAATCCGTGAAGTTTGCAAAAATCTTGCAAAACTTAACAACGGCAGCGGCTTAAAAAAGAACCAGATTCTCGTAAACACCTCAAAAGGGCTCGAATTACCCTCTTTGATGAGGATGAGCGAGGTTATGAAAGAAGAACTGCCTGATGCGAACATCGCAATTCTTTCCGGCCCGACCTTAGCCAGAGAAGTGCTCGCCGGCTGCCCCACAGCGGCTTCTGTAGCCTGCGAAAACATGGAAATCGCCCAATATGTGCAGGAAAAATTGACGGTTCCGTCAAAATTCCGCCTTTACACGAACGATGACGTAATCGGAGTGGAGCTGGGCGGCAGTTTAAAGAACGTTATCGCCATTGCGTCAGGGTTTGCGGGTGCTTTGCACCTCGGCGACAACTGCAAAGGCGCACTTTTGACCCGCGGAATGGCAGAAATCGTCAGAATCAGCGTTGCTCTGGGCGCAAAACCAGCTACTTTGTACGGTTTGTCCGGTATGGGCGATTTGATTGCAACCTGCTCAAGCCCGTTGTCCAGAAATTACACGGTTGGTTCGATGATTGGCAAGGGTAAAAAAATTAACGACATTTTGAGCGAGCTGGGCTCGGTTGCCGAGGGCGTGAAAACATCTAAAGCTGTTTGTGAGCTGGCAAAGAAGCTTAATCTTGAAGTCCCGGTTTCTTCGGCAATTTATGAAGCCGTTTACACGGAAATCACGCCGCAGGAAGTTCTGGACAAGCTCATGAACAGGAAATTGAAACAGGAATAAACAATTTCTCCCTCTCCCCGGGGGATAGGGTCGGGGTGAGGGGTCAACCGGCCGGCTATTTTGTGATTTTGTGCACAAACCGCGGTATTTTTCTTTTCCGTTCCGATTCCTCCGGCCGCTCCACGTTAATTTTATTTTTTATAGCTTTTTGAGGCCTCCTCCATAGTCACTGCAAAGAAAAATACCACGGTTTGTGCTTTTCAGGTTTTTTGGGTGGAGGAAATGGACATTTTAAATTTTTGAGGGGATGAAATCAAGATTGAATTTGGTTTCAAAAGCTCTTTTCAGCACCCTGCAAAGGTCTTCGCAGGTGATTTCGGATGAAATTTTTTTTAAGGTGATAATCCTATCCTCACGCGGTTCTTCGCCGAAAATTCGCGCTATCTTTTCCGGCTCGTAACCCAAAAGTATCGACCCGTGCTGCAAAATGCAGCCCTCTTTTCTGAATTGCGCAGAACCGACAAGCTTTTTGCCCTCAAAACTCAAATCCGCCCCCGTTGAAAGCGACATGCAATACTCAAACCTCGTGCCGGAAGCTTGCTTTGGCTTTTCTTCGGGAAACGACGCGTTTATCCCGAGTTTTTGAAAACCATTTATCAACGCAGCGGAAATTTCTTTGTAAGATTGTATGACAGAAGCGCCGTTTTCAAGAAAATCCGCACGGCACGTGAAAGAATAGGTCAATTCGTTGTCGTGCAAAAGCGCCCTGCCTCCTGTGAGCCGCCGGACGATGGTGATTTCGTGTTTTTTACAAAAATCCGCATCAACATGCGAAAAATCCTGATTCCGACCGAGTGAAACGCATGCCGGCGACCATCCGTAAAATCGTAAAGCCGGAATGCCCGTTTTTATAGTATTTTCGAGCATTTGCGCATCAAAATCCATGTTAAAACGCCCGTCATGGACGGCAAAAGGTACAAAAACAGCCTCCATCAGCCGAGAATCCTCTTGAACGCTTCAGGGATTGCGTCAATAACGTCCTGTGCAAGAACGCAGTACTCGGTCAGGCTTTCAGCAGCAATTTCTCCGCAGAGCCCGTGCAAATAAACGCCCGCAATCGCCGCATTTTCGCAGGAAAGCCCCTGTGCAAGAAATCCTGAAATTATTCCGGTCAAAACGTCGCCGCTGCCTGCTTTTGCAAGCGCCGAGCTGCCTGTTGTGTTTTCAAAAAACCTGAAATCCTTTGTGCAGACGATTGTGCCGCTTCCCTTTAAAACTACCGTGCATCCAAATTTTTCAGCAGCTTTTCGGGCCGCATTTTCGCGGTTTTCTTGAATTTCTTCAACAGAAATTCCGAGCAGCCTCGACATTTCCTTTGGATGAGGCGTTATTATTGAATTTGGCGGGATTTTTGTGATTTTTGAGTCCGCCATCGCATTCAATGCGTCAGCGTCAAGCACCACAGGCGTTTCAAGGTTTTTCATAAAGCCGAGTGCTTCATTTACGAACGCAAAAACCGCCGGATTGTCCGAAAGCCCCGGTCCCATTGCGATTACGTTGTATTTTTCTAGAAAAGGCTTGATTTCCGGAAACGAATCGCTTGCAATGCACTGTTTATAAGAATCGCGGAGCTTAAAAAAGGTCAAATTCGGTGTCAGAGCGGAAATATTGTTGATTACGGTTTCAATGGTGGCAAGGGAAACAAGCCCCGCGCCTGTTTTCAAGGCAGAAACTGCGCTCAAATACGCCGCACCCTGATAATTCAAGCTTCCGGCAACCGTTAAAATCCGCCCGAATGTGCCTTTATTCGAGTCTTTCGGGCGCTCTGGAAGCAAATATTTTACCGTATTTTTTTCAATCAAATCCATTTTGCCTCAATGCCTCATAAACTACTATTGCCGCGGAATTCGAGAGATTAAGGCTTCTTTGTCCCTCTTGCATGGGGATAGTTATTGAGTGAGAGCCCTTTGAAAACAACAAATCCTCGGGCAAACCGCGTGTTTCCGGCCCGAAAACCAGAAAATCGCCGTTTTTGAACTGAATATCAGTATAAATGTTGTTTGTTTTGGTGGTCAGGTAATAAAAATCGCTATCCGGAAACTCCGCCCACAAATCCTCAAGTTTTTCGACCCTTTTTATATTTACGGAATCCCAATAATCAAGTCCGGCACGTTTTAAATGGCGGCTGTCGATTGAAAATCCGAGTTTACCCACAAGAAAAACATCGCAATTTGTACAGGCAGCTAGCCGGACGATATTTCCTGTATTTTGCGGGATTTCCGGCTCATAAAGGACTATGTTTAATTTTGTTTTGATGTTCATTTGTGTTGATTTTAGCACATTTTTACAATTGAACCAACCCGAAAAGGTAAATTTTATCGTTTTTGTGCCGGGGTCAGGGGATTTTTCTTTGGAATGCCTATGGGGGAGGCGGCAAATAAAGAGAAAAAATTTGTATAGCTAAAATCCGCCGGAGGAATCGGCATGGAAAAGAAAAATCCCCTGAACTTAACCCTGTTTGTCTGTTTTTGTTGAATAATGCCGAAAATTGTTGCTAAAAAGCAGGACAGGCAGCCGCCTGTCCTTGAACTCTCTCTTAACATTTGTTGTTGTTAGGATGTTGTTATGATTTATATTCTTTTTCAAACCCGAAAAGCGAGCTTACGGATTCGTTGTCATGAATTCTTGAGATTGCTTCGCCCAGAGCGGGTGCGATGCTTAATTGTGTGAATTTTTCCGGAATATAGTTGCGTTCGAGAGGGATTGAGTTTGTGATTATAACCTCCTCAACCGGTGCTTCTTCAAGTCTTTGGATTGCAGGGCCGGAAAGTACGCCGTGAGCCGCACAAACATAGACTTTTTCGGCGCCTTCTTCTTTAAGAAGCCTTGCTGCGCCGCAAATCGTGCCGGCAGTGTCGATAAGGTCGTCGAAAAGCACGCAGATTTTGCCTTTTACGTCACCGATTACGTGTTCTGCAATGGCTTCGTTGTGTTTGTCACGTCTTTTGTCGACAATTGCGAGCGGACAGTCGAGTTCTTTGGCAAAATGCCTTGTTCTGGCCACTCCGCCGGTGTCAGGGCTTACTGCGACGAGTTTTTCGGACGGAATATTCAATTCTTTTATGTATTTTGTCAAAACAGGGGTTGCAAAAATGTGATCAACGAGGATGTTGAAGAATCCCTGAATCTGTCCTGTGTGCAAATCCATTGCCAGAACGCGGTTTACGCCGGCTGTAGTCAAAAGGTCGGCAACGAGTTTTGCTGTGATAGCTTCTCTGCCCGAAGTTTTTCTGTCCTGACGCGCATAGCCGTAATAAGGGATTACAGCGGTGATAGATTTTGCGCTTGCGCGTTTGAACGCGTCAATTATGATTAAAAGCTCCATCAGGTTTTCATTTACGGGGTTTGAAAGGGGCTGAACGATAAAAATATCGTCGCCGCGAATGCTTTGCTGGATTTGGACGTAAATTTCGCCGTCAGCAAAGTTTTTTATAACCATCGGCCCTACGGTTGTCCCCAGATAGTCCGCAATCTCCTGCGTAAGCTTTGCATGCGCGCGTCCCGAGAAAAGTTTTATGTCATGCGTCGGGTTTATTGTCTTTTCGCGCTGGGGAAAATCCATAGTAAGTTCCATTTTCATTCCTTCCTTAAAATTTCACTGCGTTAAAATTATAGCAATAAAATTATTAAATTTACATATTAGATTGCGAAAACTTAATTATTTTCCATGTTGTACAGGCTTTAAAAATCGTAAATTTTATTTTTGTTACTTTTATAGCAGTTTATTTCGAAAAAGACATAATTCGTTACAAACTATTTCCCGCAGAAAGATACCAAAATGACGTTTTTAGTGAAAGTTTGGGGATTTGTCTTTTCCGTTCCGATTCCTCCGGGCATTCAGCGTTAAATGCAATTTCCCAAAAATCTTTAAGCCCTCCCCCATAGTCACTGCAAAGACAAATCCCCAAACTTTCACACCCCAGCCCGATAA
>URHD01000047.1 GCA_900547585.1 uncultured bacterium
ACTCAAAAAGTTCGTTCACGTCACTTCGTTCCTTATCACGAACTTTTCTCGGACAGCTTTTTGCGTCGAATGCCCGGAGGAATCGGAACGGAAAAGAAAACATCATCCCTCGCCCCTTGCCGCTTTTCGGGTCGAAAGCGGGAGAATTTCATTTTTCTAGCTCGATTCACTGCGTTCATAGGCGTCGAAAATAAAGTTCTCCCTTTTTTGCGCCAAACTCCCCTAACAATTTAAAAAAGTTTACAAAAAGCCGCAGGGGTGATATTCTTATTATAAGTAATATTCGAAAACTAAGTACTAAGGGAGATGAATAGATGAAAAAGTTTTTAGCGGGTTTATTGATTTTCGTTCTTACCGCCGGAAATGTTTTAGCGGCAGTGGGAACGGATGTATCAGATGAATTTTGGGCTGAAAAAGAAATTTCGTCCTGCGTAAATGACGGAATTATCAGCCTATACGATGACGGCTCTTTCCAGCCTGAAAAAGAAGTAAAAAGAGCAGAATTTAACTCAATGCTCTTGAGAGCGCTCGGGCATGCTCTCGAAGCGTCAACAGTTGAAAACAAATTCAGCGATGTGAACGCCGAAATGCCTTATTATGACGACATTTTGAAATCTGATTCCATGGGGCTTATCTACGGCTATCCTGACGGTACTTTCAGACCTGACGCAAACATCACAAAATCCGAAGTCGCTTCCATCATCAGCCATATTACTAAAGATGAAGTTAAAGATGTTAATGTTTTGAATCAGTTTACTGATGCAAAAGATGTTCCTGCATGGGTTAAAAACCAGTTTGCTAAATCAATCGAACTGGATATCTATGTAAACTATCCGGACGCACAAAAACTGCTGCCGAACAAAAACCTCGACAGAGCAGAAGCTGCTGTAATTCTTTATAAATTGAAAAATAAACTCAATGCTGTTAAAGATGAGTATGTTGCTCCTAAAGAAGAGATTCTCGGCACAGAACACCTCAATATCAGCGATAAAGCAACTACAAATGAAGTTACAATCACAAATATGAGAAAAATCATTCTCGCAGGCAATGTTTTGAAAGTAAATTTTGCTGAAAAATACAATTCAAGCAAATCTGACGTAGGTTCTGCAGTAAACTTTACTTTTAAAGACAACGTATTCACAAAAGAAGGCACCCTCGTTGTTCCTGCAAATACTACTCTTGCCGGATACGTTCAAACGCTTGAACCTCAGAAAATTTTCAACAAAAACGCAAAAGTTACCGTAACTTTCAAGGATTTGACCACTCCGAATGGCCAAAATGTTACTGTTGCCGGTCGCGTTATTGATAACAACGGAATTCTCACCGCAAGCAAGCTCAAAACCCTCGGAAAAGTCGTAGCTTATACGGCCGGCGGTGCTGCAATCGGTACCGGCGCGGGTGTTGGCTTTGCTGCAATCCCCAGCCCCCAAAACTACGATACAGGCGTGGCAATAGGGCTTCCTGTGGGTATCGGTGTCGGTTTGATTGCCGGTCTGGTTACTCCCGGGCTTGCTTACAAAGCAGATACGCATGATTCGCTTTATATTGAGCTTACAGAGGATTTGAGCATATACAACGAACAGTAATTTCTAATTAAATACTCAAAAACCGCTCGAAAAGGGCGGTTTTTTGTTGCAAATAGTTGACAAAAAGTTGTAAAATTTGTGAAAAAATTATAAAATATAACCATGGCTATTGTTTATCTGTGCTTGGGCTCGAATATGGGTGACAGGTTCAACCTGATCCAAAATGCAGTGAATTTGTTCTCACTGTCGGACAGCTGCGACATAATTCGCACCTCTGCGCTTTATGAAACCGAGCCATGGGGCTACAAAGAGCAAAACTGGTTTCTGAATATCATTGTGGAAATGAAAACCTCGCTCAGCCCGCAGGAACTCCTCGCAAAATGTCAGGAAATAGAAAGCTTTCTCGGCCGCGACAGAACTGTCGAGGTGCGCTGGGGCGAAAGGGTGATTGACGCGGATATAATTTTTTACGGAAAAGAAATAATTAATACCGAAAAACTCACAATCCCCCACAAACATATGCACAAACGCGCTTTTGTGCTCGTTCCCATGCTGGAATTGATTCCTGACTTTGTGCATCCGGTGATTAATAAAACAATTTCACAGATTTATGACGACCTTGAAGAGGTCGAGGACGTTTATCTTTACGGAACAAGACCCAATGCCCCAATTTAAAATTTCCATTGCCGGAGCCGGCCCTGCGGGCGTTTTTGCCGCAATTTTCGCAGCTGAAAACCCGAATAATTCAATAACAATTTACGAAAAAAACGATCCGCTGAAAACGCTCCTCCCCACGGGCGGCGGACGCTGCAATCTCGCTCATTTTGAATTTGATTTAAAAGCGCTCGCCGCAAATTTCCCGAGAGGCGAAAAATTTTTGTATTCTGTTTTGTCTAAATTTTCTACTGCGGACACAATTGAATTTTTTGAAAAAATCGGCGTAAAAACTTACATGCAGGAGGATATGAGGATTTTTCCGCAGAGCAATTCGTCGCAAGATGTTAGAAATGCACTTTTGAAAAGGCTTAACACCGCAAAAAATATAAAAATCGTGAAATCCGGGGTAAAATCCGTCAAAAAATCGGGCGCAAAGTTCATTGTCGAAACTTCTAACGGGGAAAATGCCTGTGACGCAGTGATTCTCGCAACCGGCGGGCGGGGTGCGGGGCATGAAATCGCACGCGGGCTTGGACACACTGTTACGGAGCTTAAACCTGCGCTTTGCGGGCTTAAAATTCAGGAGGAATTTTTAACAGAACTCGCCGGCTTGAGCATAAAAAACGTCAGCGCTTCGGTTCCGGCGGCTAAAATCCGCGATTTGAGCGGAGATTTGCTGTTTACGCATAACGGGATTTCCGGCCCTCTGGTTTTTAAGATTTCTTCGCTCTGTGCGTATTGTGATTACTCGAAAAATGCGCCGTTGGGAGTTATTTTCAATATTTCGGGGCAGGAATTTGAAGAATTCGACAAATCTTTTTCCCAAATCTTAAATAACGAAGCCAAAAAGGATATCTCAAACGTACTGTGCAATTTTGCGCCGAAACGCTTTTGTGATTTGATTCTCGGGAATGAATCCATCGATCATAGCAAAAAATCCGGTCAGCTGAACAAAACCGAACGCCAAAAACTCTCGAAATCACTGACAGAGCTCAAATTAAACGTTATTGCTCCGCTAAAAGGCGGCGAAATAGTTACTGCGGGCGGAGTTTGCCTGAATGAAGTAAATTCTAAAACAATGGAATCAAAAATCGTAAAAAATCTGTATTTTTGCGGGGAATTGCTTGATATTGACGGGCTTTGCGGCGGTTTTAACCTCCAGAACTGCTGGTCAACCGGATTTGTTGCCGGTAGCGCGCTCAAACACCGGCTCTAGTGCGCCGGCTGGCTTAAAAGCTTCTTGAACTGCTTTTTCTCGGGATTGTAGCTGAATATGCGGTAGTTTTGCCCGTCCGTCGTGATTTTTAGTGCGTTCAGACTGTCCGTACGCAGAATTCCGACCCCGTTTTCTCTGAGTTTGTTCATTGTTGCGGGCGCAGGATGACCGTATACGTTGAATCCTGTAGAAATCACCGCAAATTCCGTGTTTTTGAGCATTTCGCGATTCACCGTATTCTTTGCACCGTGGTGTCCGACCTTGAGTACGTCGATATCGGGCGGTAAACCGGATTTTATCTTCCCGTAGCTCCTTGTTGAGCCGTCGCCCATAAAAAGCATGTCAAAATCTTTATATTTTAAAAGCGTAATTATAGAGTTTTCGTTGTCATTTTCTTTTATGTGCGAAACGTAGGTTGTTACGGTCAAATCGGGCTCTTTGAGCACTATTTCGTTGTTCTTCGCTATAGAATAATTAACTTTGGCGCTGTTCAGGTAATCCATGAGCGCATTTGCAGTTTTTGTGTCGGGTTTGTTTTCGGTTATGAGGACTTTTTGGGTTTTTATGACTTTTAAAACATCCACAGCGCCGCCCGAATGGTCTGAATCAAAGTGTGTAAGTATCATCAAATCGAGTTTTATGCCGTTGTCTTTGAGATATTTGTTGATTATTGCGTCCGCCTGGGAAAATCCTCCGCCAAAAGCCCCGTGTGACGTGTCAATTAAGACATATTGCTTTTGGGGTGTTTTTATGAGAAAGCTATCCGCATTTCCGACCGAAAAAGCGAGGATTTCGCATTTTCCGTTGTCGAATTTTATTAAAGAAAGCCCGAAAATCACCAGCACAACAAGTGAAATCGTCATCCACTTTATGTTTTTCTCGCCTTTGCGAATCAAATAGCCGATACTCAAAAGCGCACCGTAATAAAAACCAATTTGAACCAGCCCCGGATGAGGCGTAATCAGCAGTGAATGCGGCAGATTTGAAAAGAAATCCGAAATATTCACAAGTCCGCTCACCACAGGATTCAAAACAAAATCGAAAAGCATACAAACCTTGTCCGCAATCGGCGGAATCATCGCCAGAATCGAAGCGGCAAAGCCCAGAAAGCTTATTATCATAATAAAAGGCGTTATTAAAATGTTTGCTAAAATCGAATAGGTTGCAAAATTGTTGAAATAAAACATCTGAATCGGCGCTGCCCAAAACTGCGCAACCATTGGTATCAGCACGGTGCCAGCAAGAAATTCAGCAATTTTATTTTCAATCCGCCCCAGAACCGGTGGACAAATGTACATCAGCGCAAAAGTTACAAGAAATGACAGCTGAAATCCTACTTCCATAATCATTGCAGGGTTGTAAAGGAGCAAAACAAGGGCAACAAAGAACAAAAGTGCGACGCCGTCGGCATTTCGGTCAATAAGTTTTCCGAAAAGCACGAATTCTATCATCAAAGCCGCTCTCAAAACAGAAGCGCCCATCCCTGTCATCAGCGTATAAACCAGCACCAGTCCGGCACCGATAAGAATATTCAACCTGAAATTCAGTCTTAGGCGCGAACCTATGAAAAACCAGATTCCGAAAATAATAGAAACATTCATCCCCGAAGCAGCAAGAATATGCAGCAAACCGGAATTTATAAACGAATGTCTGATATAATCCGGCGGATTTATTGCGTCATCACCAAAAACTATCCCTCCGAGAACCTCGATATTCGGGCTTTTCATGTATTTTTTGTGAATGTTGATGATTTCCTGTCTTTTGTTGTTCAGATTTTGAAGAAAACTCCACCCGAAAGAATCCGGCTCTGACGCGATTTTCCAGTAGCCTGCATTTGCGTAAAATGTTGAAAAAGTTTTGTTGTATTTCAAATATTTTCGATAATCAAACTGTGACGGGTTCAGTGCTTTCATCGGCTGGCGGAGTTTGCCGGTAACTTCAATATTGTCGCCGATTTTCAGCTTTTCGTAATTTTCACGCTTGTCCTTGATTGTTACGATGGTTTTTGAGTCCAAATTTTCGTATTTTTCTTTACCGAACTCTGCTGATTTGACTTTTAGATAAAATTTTGTGCTTTCGGGCTTATTTGTGGTCGGTATTGAGATGATTGTGCCGGAAATTGTGCCTTTTGACGGTGCGAGTTTTGAAAGTGCGTCGGAATTTTTAATTTGAAAATGGCAGTTCAAAAGCGCTAGTGCAAAGAAAAAGTAAATTATCATCGCGCGTTTCGGGGTGATTTTGTCTTTCAAAACTGCAAAAATCAACACTCCCGCACAAACTAATGCACACGGAATAACCAATCCGGTCAAATAACCGGAAATTCCGACAATATAAAATATAGAAATTAAAATCGTCAGCGCTGTTCTTTGCATAATTCCATTCTTTTTTTGTATTTTAGCAGAAAAATTGCCCTTCATCCAAACGCTGCAAAGTAAGGCTTTTGTAACAAAATCTATACAAAACCAGCCATGAGCGGAAAATTTTATTATTCTTTGTACTTAATGTTAACATCGTGCAAAAGCAGGTGTAAAAATTACTGATTTTGTAGTAAATTGTTAAAGGCAATATTCATCCGGAGATTTTATGCTAGATGTTAAAAACGAAACAAAAGATAAAAACACATAAAGCGTTAAAAAAACGTCATGAATTAGATGACACAGGTGTTCATGCACCTTTGGTCGAGGCTCTTGAAAAATTTTACCACAATCCGATGGTGCAATTTCACATCCCCGGCCACACAGGCGGTCACGCAGCCTATGCACCGTTTAAAAAATTAGTCGGAAACCGTGCACTTTTGCTCGATACGACGGATGAATTTGATAATCTCGGAACTCTCCACCCTGCAACAGGCCCTATTAAAGAGGCGCAGGAGCTTGCTGCACAGGCTTTTGGCTCACAGCGTACATTTTTCCTCGTGGGCGGTTCAACTATCGGAAATCTTTCCCTTGCAATGGGTTTGACGAAAAAAGGACAAAAAGTAATCGTAAACCGCAACTGCCATCGCTCGATTTTAACCGGAATGATAATTTCCGGCGCCGAGCCTGTCTGGGTTACTCCGGAAAGGCTTGATGAATGGTGCTTGTGGGGCGAAATTGAGCCATCGAGCATTGAAAAAGCATTAAAAGAAAACCCCGAAGCCGCAATGGTCTGGATTACAAACCCGACTTATGAGGGGGTTGTGAGTGACATTGCCTCTATCGCAAAAATCTGCAAAAAATACGATGTTCCGCTGATTGTAGATGAGGCGCATGGCTGTTTGTGGAATTTTAACAAGAATCTGCCCGTTTCATCGCTTCATCTCGGGGCTGACGCGGTTGTGCATTCGCTGCATAAGACCGGCGGAAGCATGTCGCAAAGCTCAATGCTCCATATTGCAAAAGGTTCCAAATTTGATTGCGAAAAAATCGAAAAAGCGCTCCAGCTTCTTCAAACAACAAGCCCTTCAATGCTTTTGATGGCGAGCCTCGACGCTGCGCGTGCAAATCTTGAGTCAAAAAGGGGCAAAAGGCAGCTAAAACGCGCAATTCAGTTCGCTTCTTACATAAGAAAAAAACTCGGTAAAATATCCGGCGTTCATTGCCTTGAGGCTTGTGAAAATTACAATCGCGATATAACAAAAATCTTCATAAAAATCGACGGGCTTTCCGGAAAAAGGCTCGAAAGTATTCTTGAGATTGATTTTGGTATAGAAGTTGAATCCGCCAGTGACGAGGGTGTTCTGTTCCTTGTAAATATCGGAAATACAAAGCAGGAAGTGCAATATCTCATTAACAGCATTGAAAAAATTGCGGCAGCCGGCTATTCTGACATCTATTACATTGAAAAACGCAAACACATGCCGATGATTACGCCGCAAATCGTTATGAACCCCAGAGAGGCGTTTTACAGTGAGAAAGAAACTGTTCCGAAATTGCAGGCTATTGGCAGAATAAGCGCCGAAGTCATTGCCGAATGCCCTCCGGGTATTTCAATTTTGCTTCCTGGCGAGCTTATTACCGAGGAGCATTTGCCGTATTTGAACGAATATACGCATATTGAGGTTATTGTTCCGTAAACTTTGCTGCAATTACTATAATCGTGCCAAAATTGAACCCAACTTTCGCCCCACTCCAAAATAAACACTAATCGTGCGACGGGGCTGTGCCCCTGAGCAATTACTACAATCGTGCCAAAATTGAACCTAACTCTCGCCCCGCTCCAAAATAAGCACTAATCATGCGACGGGGCTGTGCCCCTAAGCAATCACTACTATCGTGCTAAAACCGAACCCAACTTCCGCCCAATATAAAAAAAGAACCCCCGCGAATCCGCAGGGGACGTATGAAATTAGGATATTTATGAAAAACATTAGGATTATGAACTGATAAGGTCGAGAATGGACTGCAAAAGCTGCTTGTTTGTCGAAATAATCTTGTTTGCAACATCCATCTGCATTTTAGCCTGTTGATAATATGTGATATTTGCCTTGAAATCGCAGTTTGACATCTCAAGAAGCCCGCCGCGGACTTCGCCTCTGCCGATTACGGGCGAACCGGATTCTTCGGTCTGGATAAACTGCCCCTGTTTGACTTCATAAAGTCCTTCCGGATTATGGAAGTTCATTACCGCAAGTTTGTACAATGGTACAACGGTTTTTCCGCCGTCAGCTTTACCGTAAAGTATACCTTCGCCTTTGATTTCGAATTCATCGTATTTTCCGAGGTATTTTCCGTTGTTCGGATCAATCCAGAGCTTGATATTTGTGGTCGGAATGTTGACCGCGCCGCCTTTTATGCCGGTTTCTGCGTAAATATCGGCATCAATGGGCTTTGTGCCCTGCATAATTTCGCCTTTGTCGTTCAAGATGTAGCCTTGAACCGCCATTCCGTCGCGGTTTCTGTAAACGCCCTCTTTGTCGAACGTAAATTCACCGAGCCTTGAATAAACGAGCTTGCCGTCGTCGCGCCTGAGTGTGAAAAAGCCCTCGCCCTCAAGGAATACGTTTTCGTTTGAGGTTCCGGGGATTGATTTTCCCTGTCCGGTTTTTTTGTTGAATCCGTCGATGATTGCCGAATCCAAAAATGTCTGAAACGACGCCTGTGTTTCGCGATAACCGGGGGTGTAGATGTTCATAAGGTTTTCTGAAACAGCGTCAATCCAGTCTGACGTGGATTTTTGGGTGTTCAGTGCGTTTACGAATGAATCATTCATTGTGCTTTCCTTTATTTTTTTGCTGATTTTGCTGGTTGGGGTTTCTTGACTGCCGGTAGAAAATATCGTTGTACTGGATACTTTCATCGTCAAACCGCTGTTTTAAAGAGCGGATATTGTTTCTTAAATACTCTTCAACGGCCTTATCTCCGGGGATAAATTCCGCAGAAATTTTGCCTTTTTTATCTATTTTCATAATGACAGAAACATTGTTGTCAAAATCAAGGCGTACGGGCTGCCCTGTTTTGTAGGCTTTGTCAATAAGGTTTGTTAAGACTTTTGAGGTCTGTTGTGCTTTGTAGGTGGGGCCGATTTCGTCGGCAAACTTTATAAGCGAGGTTTTCGTGCCATTTTCCTGCACGGCAAACTGCTTGTTATCAACCAGATCAGCGAAAAACTTTGCATCATCTTTGCTTATTGTTGCTGTATCGAAATTCAGCGAAAGAGAATTTTTTGCGTTTGAAGTTGCAACGTCAAAACCGAATTTGCTCACATAATTTGCATCAATATTTGTGATATTGTTCATTTGGTTGGGATTTTGCTGCTGCTGAAGCTGGATTTGTTCTTCATTTTTTTCTTTTTCTTTGTTTTGGGTTTCGAGCAGCTTTTGGAAATCGCTTTCCTCGTTTTTGGTTTCTTCTTTCTTTGCAGCAGTTTCTTTTTGAGCTTCGGTAGCTTTTGTTTCTTCAGCTTTTTTAGCAGTTTCTGTTTTAATTGTTTCTGCCTGCTGGGTTGTTTCTTTAGTTTTTGTTGACGTTGCGCTAATATTCATAAAAGTTTCCGTTTTCAATCTGTTCTAGCTGTTTGAGGATTTTTTCTTCTTCTTCTTTTGTTTCTCTGGATTTTGCGAAGTGCCTTTGTACTGCTACTTCTGAGAGCCTTTTGAGTTCTGCGGCTTTTTCTTCTTCAAGATAAGCTTCTTTTGCGTGTTCCTTGTGTTTTTCGAGAACTTTCACTGCCTGTTCGAGTTTTTGGAGTTTTTCTTTCTCCTGATTAAGGATTTCTTGTGCGTTCTGGCGGTCAATTTCAAGGTTTTCGCCGACGACGTACAGGTGTTTGAGGAAATTGTCATAAGATTCGTACATCATGAAATCTGCCTGGCGCATGTTTATGCGTGTTTGTGAAATTTCCTTGTTGTTCCTTTCTATCAGCCCTTCTATCTTGACTACTGCTGCCTGCGCCTTTCTTACTTCCTGGAGCTGTTTTTCTTTATCTCTTATACGTACATCGAGAATTTTTTGGAGGCGGTAACGAAAGGGCATAGCTTTTCCAGATTACATTTGTACTTTTTAATTATGGAATTATGATGCAAGGTGCGCCACATCCATTTGTATGATTATGATTTAAGGATGAAGTCAAAAAAGTCAAAAATCGGGAAAGCGAAGAGGTTTTCTTTGTCTTTGTAGTGACTATGGAGGAGGGCTCAAAAAGCCGGAAATACAACTCTCTACGTCGAATGCCCGGAGGAAGCGGAACGGAAAAGACAAAGAAAACCTCTTCGCTCCAAAAAGTACGTAAAGGACAAATAGCAAATGTTTACCTTTGTAGTGACTATGGGGGAGGCTCCATTGGTTTTGGAACATCGTCAAATAATGTCGCGTAGCCGGAGGAATCGGAACGGAAAAGGTAAACATTTGCTATTTGTCCGGAAATTAAACTATTTAGAGATAGTTTCAAAACTTTTAAAAGCCTGAGAATTAGAAAGCCCCATAAAAAGCGAAGGATTAGCAATTTTTACAGCCTGCATAGCGTCCTGTGCTTCCTGTGCGGCAGCTGCTTTTCTGCTGTCTTTCATCTGTTTTTCGAGCAATTTTGGAAGCGCAATACCAAGCATTGCGGGTACAATCAAGAATGTTGTTACAAAGTCAAATGAACTGTTGATTGATTTAGCTTTTTTAACGAGCGGATTGTCTTTTCCGTTCATAAGCTCGTAAAATTCGTCAAGTTCTTTTGTGTGAGTAGCTTTATGGCCTTTTGTGAAAGTTTCGATAAAGTCAGCTGTTTTTGCTTCTTCAAATTTGACTTTGGGATTCAATGAATCATAAGCTTTTTTAACGGATTCTTTGAAATTGGCGTTCTTTTTAAGGATTTTTTCAAAATTTCCGTCTTCTTTCTGGATAAAGTTGATAACATCGCCAAACCCGTTTGTATAACCTTTAACGCTGTATTTTGAAACAATATCCTGAGAGGTCATGACTTTTATGCCGGAATTTGGTTTCAAATAGTCCATAACTTTTTTGAACATGTTGGCAGCTTTGTGTTCTGCGGGTTTTATTGTCAAAGCAAGACCGCTTTTGTTTTTAGAAAGCGTTGCAAAAACTTTTTTCAATGGTGGACGTGCAAAAATCAAGGTTCCAACCGTAATTGAGTCGCGGGTAAGAATTTCGCGTCTTTCTTCATTATCTCTTGCAAAAAGTGCTCTGCAGCCGAGCACCGCACCGAACAGAACTGCCAAAAATACTGAATACGGCAGGTCGTAACCATCATTAAATTCAACATGCTTGTTGAATTTTGAAAGAAATCCGTCTTTTTTTACCGCGTTGCCGATAGATTCAATAACAGAAGCTCTGCCTGCGCCGAAAGATACTTTTTTGTTCTGCGCGAGCAATGATGAATTATTAAATTGTGTTGAATTTGATACTTTCATTATGCTTTTGGCGCACCTTTCGTTTCGGGTTCAAGTCCTGCAAGCGCAGGGTTTGTTTTGTGCAATGTGTAGAGTTTCGGGATGTACATGTAGAATCCGACAACAGCTGCGGCCATGGCAGTGTTGGAGAGGAATCTTGCCCCGATGCGTTTTGTATTAAATTTATCAATAAATTCGCTGACATTTTCCGGTTTGCGTTTTCCAATGTGAGCAATCGCGTCATGGGCGTAATTTTGAACATGTTTTATAAATCTTGAGAACGAAGCGTTCACTGATTTCTTTTCTGCGTAGTTAAATGTTGTTGTGAAGTAGTTTTCGGCATGATTTGTTGAATTTGATTTTCTTAAAAGAGCAAATTCGTCAGCGAGTTTGCCGAGCCCTTCTTTGTATGCTTTTTTGTCTGTCTTTTTAACAGCTTCAAGGTCAACGAGTTTCTGTGCAAATTCAGAGGCTTTTTCTTTGCCGTCTTTTATGCCGGAATCCTTGAACATTTTTGCGAAAGTATTGTTGTAGAAAGATTTTTTGAGTTCTTTTGTGTCTTTGCCGGCAACAGCTTTCATGCTTTCGCCGAGCCCTTTGATGAAGTTTACCGGCACATCACATGCTTTTCCTACAGCCTTTTTAATGCCTGCCATCATAACCATGGGGATTAAGAACATTGTGATAGATGAAACAAATTCTCTGATAGAAACTTCAGATGCTTCTGCGTAGTTCCATTTTCCGGTGATGTCTTTATTTCTGTAAAAAGCAGTACCTGTACGCGGTACGCATGAACCAAGAATATCCTGTGCTGCAAACGAAGCAAAAAGACCGCCTCTTTCGACTGCGTCCATAGTTGCAACGATAAAATTACCGAAAGCAGGGTTTTGCTTGCGTGATTTATTATGGCGGTTTTGACTTACTTCCGTATATTGTCTAGTGTAATTGGGTTGAACTTTCATTTATTTCCTAACAACATCTACCTGTTTTTATAATGATTATCAAAGTGAGAAATTGCTATTTGTAATAAATATTTTAACATAATTTTACACATTAAGTGTATTTTTGATACTTAATCTCAAGTTTTGTTAAGTTTGAATAAGTATTGTAAACTTTATTTCACTTAAATTTATCGGTCAGATGATGGAAATATCTTAAACTCCTTTTCGGTTAAGAACAAGATACAACGGGATAGCCCGGCAGTTTAATAAAATTTTAAACAACTGAAAAACAAACATGTGTTTTTTGTTTTCAAAAATGTTATAATCGTCGTAATATTATCAAAAAAAATTTTGTTTGCTTTATAATTAAGTAAAAATTAAAGTGAATTTATTAATAAGTGTATTAAAGTATAAAAAAGGACTATTAAATGCAAATCGGAATTCCAAGAGCAATGTCGTATTACAATTTCTTCCCCTTCTGGTTCGGTTTTTTCGAAGATTTAGGGATAAAAGTGGTTCTGTCGGACAAAACCACAAAAGAAACCATGTCAAAAGGTTCTGCTCTTGTTGTTACTGAAACCTGCCTTCCTGTTAAGGTTTACGTAGGGCATGTTTTGAACCTGCTGGAAAAAGGAATAGATAAAATTTTCGTTCCCTCGCTCCAGTCAATTGACCACAAAATCTACAACTGTTCTAAAATCAGAGGGCTTCCCGACTTGATTAAAAACGTTGTGAAAAAGGATTTTACCATTATCGACGCAACTTTAGACAAATCCGAAAAAAATCAGGGGCTTTATCAGTTTTTGAAAGAATCTGTCAAAGTTTTTGGCATTACTGATGAAAAAAGAATAAAAGCTGCTTCAAAAGCGGGCTGGAAAGTATTTAATAACTTCAAAATCATGATGAATTCGGGTATTCCCTTTGAAAAAGCGCTAAAATTTGCAAAAGAGGGAAAAGTTGTCATTGTTAACAGCCAGAAAGAATATCCGATTAATGTTGCGCTAATCGCCCATGGATACAATCTTTACGATGAACGCGTAAACATGAAAATTTTCGACAAACTGGAAAAACTCGATGTAAAAGCGTTCACAGCGAACATGGCATCCGAAGAACAGCTTATGGAAGGCGTCAGCGCGCTTGATTCAAAGCTTTACTGGGCAAACGAGCTTGAAATGACCGGTGCAGCAGGACATTATTTACAGGACAACAAAATCGACGGTATTATTACACTCAACGCTTTTGGCTGCGGGCCGGATTCCATAATGATTGAAAGAATTCAGCGTTATGCAAAGAAATTTAACAAACCCTGCCTCCATCTTTCTCTTGATGAGCATACGGGCGAAGCGGGTTTTGTCACAAGGATAGAAGCGTTTACTGATATGCTGTTCCGTAAAAAACGCGCGAAAATTATCAACAAGATTAATATCAGCGAGGAACAAAATATCGTTAAATCGTCTGCTGAGGAGCAAGTCGGGATTAACAAATAGAAGAATATCCCCAAAGCGAAGAAGACCGCAGGTCGGAGAATTGCCGTGAGTGCGGAGAAGTTACTGATACACAAAAATACAAATAAAACCGCAGTAAGCAAAACAGGATATCGTGCTTTGTATTTGCTTCGTCTTCTCATCACCGCTCCGCGTTCACGCGAGGAAATTCTTGCGGCGTTTGAGCGGGATATTGTCATTGCAAAAGACAAAAAACTCTCAAAAGATACGGTTACAAACACCATAAATACGCTAAAAGCATGCGGATGTGATATAAAACGCCCGAATTCAAAAAACGGGTTTAAATATGAGCTGGTTTCTCATCCGTTTTCGCCTGGAATTAACAGAACACAGTTTCAATATTTGCAGGAATTGCGAAAAAGCCTTGTAACATATGGCGATTGGAAGCTTATTGATGAGATAAATGAACTTTATACATCGCTTGCCTGCTTTTGCGAGGATGAAAAGCTCAAAACCGCAATGCTCAACAACCGCCCTATGAAAAATATTTCACAGGCAGTGCTCGAGCAGTTGAAAAAATTCATAAAAACAAACGAAATTGCGGATGTAACCTATGTTTCTCCGCGAAACGGAAAAGAAAATATCGAATTTTTGCCGCGGTTTTTGCGTTTTGAAAACAACAAACTTTATCTGTGGGGATTTTCGTACAGTTATAAAAATATTGGCTATTTAAGAGCGGACAAAATTCTGAATATTTCCTCAAAATCTATCAGCAAAAGCGTTAGCGCTGATGCATACAAACAGTTTCAAAATTGCTGTTTGTGTGCAAGATACAGGCTAACCGGCTACAGCGCGCATATGTTTTTTGCGGGAGCTGATGACAGAATAATTTACAGGGACGAAAAAAGCGTCGTTATTGAAACGACTGTTTATAACGAATTTAATTTTCTTCAAAAACTTATGAGTTTTGGCACTGATTGCGAATTTATCTCGCCGGATTATTTCAAGAAGAAGTTAATTGAAAAAATCAAAGAAACGAGGGCCTGCTATGACGACTAGGGAAGAAAAAATGGCAAATTCCGGTATCAGAGTGCTGGAAATCTTGAAAGAACTGGCGCAAAAGCCCCTTTCCAAGGATGAAATCATAAAACTTATTGAAGATAACTCTGCAACGAAAAATATTTATTCAAGAGAAACGGTTTCAAAATATTTGAACACCTTTAAACTTCTCGGAATTGATATAGAAAAAATAAACGACAAATATTATCTGCGCACAAATCTTAACAAAATCCACCTCGATAAAAAGAAGCTGGAGACGTTGAATTTTCTGAAAAATTACGCTCTGGGCGTGCACAGAAAAGAGCAGAGTATAAAAATTACAGAGCTTTTCAGGCTGATAGAGAACAGTTTTGATGACGAAACGGTCAAGGAGCAGGCTCATCTCGGAGGGCTTCATCTGGGGCGGCGGGTTTCGGATTCTGCGGCGCTGATGATTCGTACCTACGAGGAATACTGCAAAGATCGCCGCAGGTTGAAAATTTTCCTGAAAGACGGCAGAAATTTTTCAATAGAACCAAAAGATATTATTTTTAAGCAGGAGAAAGCGTTTTTGCTGGGTTATAATCTTCAAAAACGCGAATTTAAAGAATTTTTACTTGAAGATATCACGGAAGTTATTCGCCAGCCTCAAAGAGCTCTGGATAATAATTTTCTTAATCCTGTAATGTTCCGTGTAAAAGGCGGATTGGCAAAGGTTTATGATTTGCGTGAGGGTGAACAAATTTCGGAAACCCACAAACCTAAAAAAGTTATTTTGAACTATTCGGAAGACAGAGAACAGCTTGCGAGAAGACTTTTGAGATATGGCAAGGATTGTGAAGTATTGAGCCCGATGGAATTCAAAAACTATTTTGTAAAACTCCTTGATGAAATGGCGGCAAAGTATGTATTATAAGCTTTCAAACAAAGAAAAAGGCCGCTTTGGCGAGGAGATTGCGGCAAAATACCTCGAAAATAATGGATATAAAATCCTTGAGCGGAATTTTCACTATTCAAAGTATTCCGAAATCGATATTGTAGCTAAAGAGCGCGATGTGCTTGTGTTTGTGGAAGTAAAAATGCGTACGACAACAGATTTCGGGCATCCTTTTGAGGCAATAAGCCGGAAAAAATTGGAGAATATTTTTCATGCAGCGCAGTTTTACTTGCAGAACACAAAGGAAAAATACCGAAGGTTCCGGATTGACGTAATTTCGGTTATCGGGCTGAAAGAGTGTAAAATTGAGCATTTGAAAAATATTTCGTTTTGATTTTAGATTGTCCGAGAAAAGTTCGTGATAAGGAACGAAGTGACGTGAACGAACTTTTTGA
>URHD01000048.1 GCA_900547585.1 uncultured bacterium
GTGAGCCTTGGGCGGTTCGCGTAGGCGAATCGGCTAAGGCGACACTAGATTAGATCTGTTTTTAATTACATTCTGTCACGCCAGTCATCGCGTGGATCTTTATCGTCGTCATCTGAATCATCATAATAATCGTATTCATACCATATGTAGTTGTTCAATTTTTGTGAGTTACTTTCCATTTTTGATTTTTCAGATTCTAATTCTTGTAATTTTTGCCTGTCATCGTCACGTTCCCCGTCTTTAAGGTGGATGGCGGTTTCAAAATTGTCTTTGGAAAGCAGTTTTGAATCCAATTGGTTATAATATGCCGGAGCCTGGTACAAAATTGTTGTTTTATATTCATCAGCAACATTTTTTGTCAATTCTATATAACCATTTCTTCCTTTTTCATGGTGAAAAATTGAATCCATGTAGAAAATAGAATACATATCTGAAACTTCAAGCAAACTTCTCATTCCTGTGTATTCATACATTTTTTTGTTATGCTCAAGTTTTGATTTTAGCTCGGAAATAAAATAGTTATCATCGTATGCGGCAGCAATTTTGTCATAATTTACGCTCGCATTTTCAATAAGCCATTTTGCAAGGTTTTTGGAGTTTTTTTCTTCCCCGTCGTTAATGATAAGTATCCCTTTAGGCAGTTTGCCGGCAGGAAATCCGGATTGTTCCCTGTTAATTTTGGAAATAAAATCCTTGTTGAGCGTTTCTTTGGCGCTATTTATGCCGATATCTCCGGTTTTTAGCCTTTTTTCGATTACAGAAATATCACTGTCAAGCTTTGCCATCTTATTTTTTGCTTTATCAATATACGTTGTGAGTTCATAGCGTGCCTGATTGGAATAATCATTGAAAAATCCCTGATATTTCTGGCGGCAGGCTTCGTTTATCTCGGTTTCGCTTGCTGTTCTGAAAACTTCGCCGAGATATTTGAGCTCATTTTCAGAAGTTCTGAAAACATTAAAATTTTTCTTGTTGACTTTCCATCCGTCACCAAAAGATGGATTTGCCGGAATACTTTTCGTAAAACTGTCGGCTGTTATTGGATTTGTTTTGTGAAAATCTGCTCTATGCGCGATTTTGTGATTATAATTGTAACCTGAGCCAACCCTTGAAACTTTCATCTCATATCCCTTTCTGTCTAGATTTGACCGGTAAAATAGAATGCTTTTTAAGTATTTTCTTTCCAACAGTGCCTGTTGTCAATAAAATTAAGCAGATTAGCTTAATGTAATTTCATAAAATGTAGTTTGAGAAAAATTTTGAGCGTGATATGATTGAATATGCTTGTTAAAATTAAGACAGAGGAGTCGGGATGTTTGAAAAATACAGAATTGGCGTGGATATTGGCGGAACAAATGTAAAAATTGCGCTTGTTGACAAAAAAGGCGAAATTTCTTTTCCAAAAACCGTTCCCACGCGTGCTGAAATGGGCTACGAATACACGGTTGGCAACATTATTCAGTCAATAAAAGAACTTATTGAAGAAGCAAAAATCGAAAAAAACGCTCTTGAGGGAATTGGGTTCGGATTTCCGGGGCAAATCGACTGTGATAACGGTATCGTAAGGATTTTACCCAACATTCCGGGCTGGATAAATGTTCCCATTGCTGAAATCATGCAAAAAGAGTTCAATGTTCCGGTAAAAGTCGATAATGACGTGCGCTGTGCGGCTCTTGCCGAGCTCAATTACGGTGCGGGCGCAGGCTGCAAAAACCTTATTTGCATAACCGTCGGAACGGGCATTGGCTCGGGCTTGATAATTAACGGAAAGCTCGTTCGCGGCGCAAGCAACGCAGCAGGCGAAATCGGACACATAAAACTCGCAATCCACGACGGGCCGATTTGCGGATGCGGCGATACTGGCTGTTTTGAGGCGTTTGCGTCAGGGCCGGCAATTGTTTCGCTCGCAAAAGAGTATGTAAAAGGCGGAAAATCTACAAAATACAGAGAAATTGCCGGTTCTACAAAAGACATTACCCCTGCAATCGTTGCTCAGGCAGCAAAAGAGGGCGATGTCGTTGCACAGCGAATTTTTTCAATAATCGGTGAATACCTTGGCGTTGGTTTGTCGAGCGTTGTGAACCTTTTGAATCCTGAAAAAATCGTTGTGGGCGGCGGAGTTGCAGATGCGGGAGAGATTCTTTTTGGACCGCTGAAAAAAGCACTCAAAGAGCGTTCAATGCCCATTCAAGGCGCGGCTGTAGAGGTAGTTCCCGCTCAGCTCGGGAATACCGCCGGAATTATCGGCGCAAGCCTTTTGATTGACAATTAATTCAACACAGAATATTCAACAAGCAAATCATCTGCGGATTTTTTAAAAGATTCAATCCGCAGATTTTTTGCATTTTTCATAAACTGCGGATTTATCCCGTAAAAACAGTTCACAGCCTGATTATCACCCATAATTTTTGGCGCGATGAACTGATAAATTTTATCGGTCATTCCCGTTTTTAAAACAGCGCCGTTTAGCCCGCCGCCGGCTTCAACAAGGATGCTTTTTATGCCGTTTTTGAATAATTCGCTAAAGAGGAATTTCAAATCGACTTTTTCGTTCACAATCGGGCATTTTATAAAAATAACATGCGCCGGAAAGCCTTTTGGCTCGATGTTTTCACCTGTTGCAACAAAAACGGGCGTATTATCGTTTTTAAAAAAATTAAAATCGGGAGAAAGCCGCAATTTTGAATCCACAACGATGCGCACCGGATTTGCTCCGTCTTTCAGGCGGCAGTTCATTGAGGGATTGTCGGCGAGGACGGTATTTGAGCCCGTGAGGATTGCGTCGTATTTGTTGCGCAGTTTTTGTACGGTTTTTCTTGATTTTTCACATGTCACCCATTTTGAATCGCCGTTTGCCGCAGCTATTTTGCCATCAAAGGTCATCGCAGTCTTGATTGCGATAAAAGGACGTTTTTCGAGCTGGTTTTTAAAAAATATTTCGTTTAATTTTTTGCATTCATCTTCCAGAACTCCGCAAACGACCTCAATTCCCGCATTTTCAAGCTTTTTTATCCCGTTCCCTGCGACTATCGGGTTTGGATCAACCGTGCCGACCACAACTTTTTTAATTCCCTTTTCAATTATCAAATCCGCACAAGGCGGTGTTTTTCCGAAATGCGAACAAGGCTCAAGACTCACGAAAATCGTTCCATTTCGGGCTTTTTCGCCCGCCATTTTCAGCGCGTTAACTTCTGCGTGGGCTTCTCCGTATTTTTTGTGCCATCCAAAACCTGCAACATCGCCGTTTTTATCCAGAACAACCGCGCCGACGAGCGGATTCGGCGAAACATGCCCTTCGCCTTTTTTGGCTAGAGAAATACATTTTCGCATAAATTTTTCGTAATATTTTATCATTTTACTTTGCCGAAAAACTGCTCGGTGATTATCTGGGAATATTTTCCGCCCTCAGCCGCAGACAGCAGGATTTTTGAATGTTTTTCGCCATCTTCTGCGACGCCGATTATGCCCTCAATGTGCTTCATTGGGAGGTTCGTTACATCTGCCGTATATTTTACGTAGGGAATTGTTTGCCCCATTGAATGGAAGCTGCCCTGTTTTGTTATTTCAAAATTTTCAAGCCGGATGTACTGATATGCGAGTTTTTCGTTCAATCCGTCGAGTTTTTTCTTTATGCTTCCGTCAGCAAAGTCTTTTTTCGTCAAAAGCGTTGATTTTGAGGGATTTAAGACCGCCAATTTCTGTCCTGATGCCTTATGTTCAGCCAGAACGCCCTTGTAACCCAGCAAATTTGCGGTTCTGTCGATTTCGTATTCGTCGGGGATTTTTGTAAAATCCGCAACGCTCATACTTTTCGCGATGAGCTCATCTTGCGACGGTTTTTCAAAAAAATGTAAATTTTTGAACAATTCCATCCCGCCGAGAGCTTTGAACCCGATGATTGCGAGCACAACTATTGCAACTTTTATTATAAATTTTAAACAGCCCATTTTTACCCCCGCAAATCAAATCTGTCATAAATTGCGTCAATATTTCTCAAATAATAGCCCGAATCAAAACAATTTTCAATTTCATTTTCGGTCAAAATTTGCATAATTTCGTTATCATTGAGTAAATTTTGCTTGAAATTGCCCTGCGGTTCATTAAAAGCGCTCAGGGCGTTTTTTTGCACAAGTGCATAGGCATTTTCCCGTGAAATTCCTTTTGCGGTCAGCTCCAGCAAAACCCTTTGTGAAAAAACTATTCCGCCGAACAGGTTTGCGTTTTTCAGCATATTTTCTTTGTGCACAACAAGCCCTGAAACCAGCCTGTTAAAGCGATTCAGCATATAATCAACTAAAATCGTCGAATCAGGAAAAATAATCCGTTCCGCAGAGCTGTGCGAGATGTCGCGTTCATGCCAGAGGGCGATATTTTCCAAAGACGCCTGTGCATTGGCTTTCACGACCCTTGCAAGACCCGATAAATTTTCTCCGGAAATCGGATTTTTCTTGTGCGGCATTGCGGATGAGCCTTTTTGCCCTTTTTTGAACGCCTCTTCAACCTCAAGAACCTCGGTTCTTTGCAAATGCCTTAATTCAACAGCGCACTGCTCAATTGCAGAGGCAATCAGCGCCAGCGACACCATAAAATTTGCATGATAATCGCGCGCAATGACCTGCGTGGAGATTTTTGCAGGCTTTAGGCCGAGCTTTTTGCAGGTTATTTCTTCGATTTTCGGGGAAATATTGCTGTAAGTTCCCACAGGGCCAGAAATTTGCCCTACTGCGATTTCGTCGAGCGCGATTTTGAACCTTTTTTTCATTCTTTGAAAAATATCAAGCCAGTTGAGCATTTTCACGCCAAAAGTCATCGGTTCAGCATGAACTCCGTGCGAACGGCCGATACAGATTGTGTTTTTGTGCTCAAGTGCCTTGTTTTTCAGGGTTTTTATGAGATTATCCAAATCTTCAAGGATAATTTTTCCGGCTTCCTGAATCTGAAGCGCAAAAGCCGTGTCAATTACGTCGGAGCTGGTCATTCCCATGTGCACATAGCGTGAAGCTTCGCCGATATTTTCGTTGACATTGGTTAAAAACGCAATTACGTCGTGATTCACTTCTTTTTCGATTTCGTCGATTCGTTTTACGTCGAATTTTGCCCTGTTTTTTATTTCACAAAGCGCATTGTCCGGGATTTCGCCCATTTCGTTGTAAGCCTCGCAAACAGCGAGCTCAACCTTTAAATAGTGCGCAAATTTTGTTTCAAGCTCCCAAATATTTTTCATTTCCGGCAAAGAATAACGCTCAATCATAAATGCACCTTGATTAATTTCTTACGAATTAATCATAACATAAATTCAGGGCGATAGTTCTTCAGAAATTGAAATTTACGAAAGAGGCAGCGTTTTTGCGGCGAATAGCGGGTTCAACTATGTAAAAAAGCCCCCCGAAACCCGGGAGGCTTTAAAAATTTGCTTATTTGGACTAGTTTCCTGCCATCTGGCTTGCAACTTCTTCAGCAAAATTGTCCTGTCTTTTTTCAAGACCTTCACCCAGCACGTAGCGGATGAAGCATTTGATGTTCAATTTGCCTTCGACAAGCTGAGCAACGGTCTGGTCAGGATTTTTAACGAACGGCTGTTCAAGAAGGCATCTTGAAGCCATAAGTTTGTTGATTCTGCCTTCAACAATTTTAGCTCTTATGTTTTCGGGTTTTTTCGCCAAATCTTCTTTACCCATTTCGATTCTTGTTTCTTCATCGATAACAGATTGCGGAATTTCTTCTCTTGAAACGAATTCAGGGGCGTTTGAAGCGATGTGGAGGCAGATATCTTTTTCCATAGCTTCGTCAGCGCAGTCAGTATTCAACAAAACGCCGATTTTGCCGTTGTGGATGTAAGTTGCAGGGTTGCCTTCAACGATATCGAATCTTCTTACTGTGATTTTTTCGCCGATTGTTGCAACTTTTTCTTTGATAATGTCTTCAATTTTCTTGCCGCAGCCGCAAACCTGGCAGGTTGAAGCCAAAAGTTCTTCAACATTGGCGGGTTTTACTGCAACAACCTGTTTTGCAAGGTTTTTAACGAGTGTTTTGAATTCTTCGTTTTTAGCAACGAAGTCTGTTTCGCAGTTTACTTCGATTAAAGCGCCTACGCCGTTTTCGATGTAAGAATCAACAAGCCCTTCAGCTGCGATTCTGCCCATTTTCTTTTCAGCAGAGGCGATACCTTTCTGGCGGAGGAATTCCATTGCTTTTTCCATGTCTCCGTTATTTTCAACGAGTGCTTTTTTAGCATCAAGAATGCCTGCACCGGTTTTTTCTCTAAGCTCTTTTACCATAGAAGCGGATATTTCCATAGGTAGTTCCTTTCTTTTTAAATCCGGCGGCGAAAACCGCCGGAAAAATTATACTAATTCTAATTAAGCTTCAGCGCCGACTTCTTCGGCGGGAGCTTCTTCAACGCCTGCGTCTTTAGCTTCGATTTTTTCAGCTTTAGCGCCTGCTGCTTTGTTTTCTTTGAGCTGTTTTCCTTCAAGAGCCGCATCAGCGAGTTTTGAAGCGATAAGTCTGATAGAACGGATTGCATCGTCGTTTCCGGGGATGATGAAGTCGATTCCGTCAGGATCAGCGTTTGTGTCTGCGAGGCAGATTACAGGGATGCGTAATTTGTTAGCTTCTGCAATCGCGATGTCTTCTTTTTTCTGGTCAACAACAAAGATAAGGTCGGGCATTCCGCGCATTTCTTTGATACCGCCTAAAGTTTTGCTCAATTTGTCGAGTTTTCTCATCATTTGTGCAACTTCTTTTTTCGGTAATTTTTCGATGTGACCTGAATTTACAAATTCTTCGATTTCTCTCAATTTGTTGATTCTTGTGCGGATGGTTTCAAAGTTAGTCAGCATACCGCCGAGCCATCTTCTGTTTATATAGAATTGACCGCATCTTTTTGCTTCTTCTGCAACAACATCAGTTGCCTGTTTTTTTGTACCTACAAAAACAATATTTTTGCCGCGTGCTGCGAATTCTCTGACGATATTGTATGCTTCGTCGAGTTTTTCAGAAGTTTTTCTGAGGTCTAAAACGTAGATTCCGTTTCTTGCACCGTAGATATACGGTTTCATTTTGGGGTTCCATCTTTGTGTCTGGTGTCCGAAGTGGACGCCTGCTTCGAGCAATTCAATCATAGTTGCTGCTGGCATAGTTTTTTCTCCTTTGACTGCGGATTTTTTCCTACTGGGGCGCAAAAGCACCGTTTTCAATAAAAATCCAGTTTTTGTACTAACTGCGGTTCAGTTTTCCCATCCATTCGGGGCTTTGAGGCAAAAAACGCCTGAATTCGGCTTTTTCTGCCGGCCCTTGGACTAAAGCTCTTTTACTTTTCGCTTTATCGTACTTGCTGACCAATAACATCGTACATTAAACATGAAAAACATCAAATAGTACGGGCTTTTTTGTAAAGAAAGGTTTTGAAAAATCTTTATTATGAACAACAATTGAGGAAAGTGGAATTTCTTCTTTTCCGTTCCGATTCCTCCGGCCCCCAGGCGCAGGTTTATAGCTTCACTCAACCTTTGAGCCTCCCCCATAGTCACTACAAAGAAGAAATTCCACTTTCCCCGTGCAGCCACGGAAAAAGCTTAAATTTCCTCAAATTTTTGATAAAATTCCTCTTTTTCCCGCACAAAAATCAGCTCCGGATAATCAGGACGACGATAAAGCACCATTGTCTGATGGTCATTGGCGTTTGTACAGTTTATAACGTCGTCACGCACCATAATATATGGATTTCCGGTTTTTAAATGTCTAAATTTTCGCATAAGGCCTCTTTTTATAGAAGATTGTCCGAGAAAAATTCGTGATAAGGAACGAAGTGACGTGAACGAATTTTTTGAGTGACGATTAGAAAAGGTGAGCCTTGGGCGATTCGCGTAGGCGAATCGACTAAGGCGACACTAGATTAGATTAATAGGCAGATAACCCGAATAAACCAGGCTTTTCCACGATTTGTAATAGTTAATCTGCGAAGCGCTGCCTGTTGGGATGAAAACTCTGTTCTGGTTTTGGATGGGGATTTGGAGCGCGCTTCTGATTGCTGCTTTGATGATGTCAGGGTGAGTGACGATTATTATTCTGCGTGTGATGTTTTCTTCGACGATTTTTTCAAGGAAATTTTCAACACGTAAATTCAAATCCTTCAAAGATTCTCCGTCCTGCTGGACAAAATTCTCCGAATCCTGATGATACAGCTCGAGTTCGTCCGGATATTTTTCTTCAATCTGATCATAGCTCAAACCGTTCCAAATTCCGGCTTTTTTGTTCGGAAGATTATCAAGAATTTCAAAATCTTTCTGATAGGCTTTTGCAATAATGCTGGCTGTCTGAATACAACGCTGGGCAGCACTTGTGTATATTTTGTCTACGCGTGGCGAGCGGTAAATTATCCATTTTGCAATATTTTCCGCCTCTTCCTTGCCTTTGTCGTTGAGAGGTGGATATGCGTCGTTATCGCAAAGGCGGTTTTCTTCTGTATAAATGGTTGAACCGTGGCTTATGAAAGTGATTTTGCATTTTCTTTTAAATAACATGGGTCAGAATCCTTTTTTATTATAAATATCGGAATTTTCTATTAATATTTTAACAGTTTTTTCTAAATTAATACAAAAGACCGAGATTTTAAACCCCGGTCTTTTATAATTTTTAAATTTAGCTCTGTTTATTCAACAATCCAGCCGTTTGTAAGGTCGATTCTGATAGGTTTTGTCAGCTGAACGTTAACAACCTGTCCGTTTTTGTAGATAACTTTTGAACCGACAAACAATCTCTGGAAGAAAGTTTTCCAGAAAGCTTTGAGCTGTGTATCTTCAAGAACTATACCTGCAAACGTAGCTCCGTCTGGATTTTTTTCAGTTACGATGGATTTTGTATCCAGGCATAATTTTCCATCTCTAAAGAACGGTTTGCCGATTTTAACATCTGTTACGCTGCCGGTAATAGGGCTGTTTTCAACAATCAAAAGATATTTTTCTTTTGTAATAAGGTTTTTCGGTAATTTTGAAAGGAATTTGTCGCCCACCTGTGCAGTCTGGCTGGAAATCTGGTCGTTGCAGACGATAACAGGAATAATTGAACCGGCAGGAATGGTAGCCATATAATTTTGAACTGAAGCGTCCTGAATTACAATACCCTCGCCTTTTCTGGGCTCCATAACCTTTTTCAGCTTTTCGTTGGGGTTGAGTTTTGCCTGTTCAAGCATTCTCATAAGGAAAGACGCAACTTCTGCTCTGTTTGCGGGCATATCTGCGTTGAGTTTTCCGGGTGCACCGGGAGAAGGTACAATCATGCCGAGAACTTCGGCTTTTCCTGATGCAATGATGAGCCAGTAGGGGAGCTCTTTGTAATCTGTATATGAATTTTCAAGAATTTCTTCTGCTTTTGTTTTTGAAAGTTCTTGCGTGGTCAGGGCATTTACAATAACAGCGATTGTTTGTCCTCTGGAAACGCTGCCTTCGGGGTTAAATGAACCGTCGGGATTGCCTTTTAAAAGGTCAAACATAACGCCTCTTTGTACCATTTCCCACGCCCAGTGATTTTCGTCAAAATCAGTGAATTTTGCGATTTCGGTGATTTTAGCGTTTTGCTGCCCGAGAGCTTTTATTGCCATTGTCGCAAATTCTGCGCGTGTAACCTTTATATCGGGGCGGTATGAACCGTCGGGGTAGCCAACAACAACGCCAAAATCGGTCAATTGCTGAATATCTTTGTACGCCCAGTGGTCTTTGGGCATATCGGTGTATTCTTTTGCCATTGCACAAGTGCAGGACAGCCCGACCAGCGCTGTAAGTACAATCAAATTAGAAAGCAGTTTTTTCATCTTGTTCTCCTTATTTTGTAAAATTATTCTACTTGAGAAACAAGCTGCATGCAAGTATTTGTAAAGTATTGCATACGAAACGCTCAGGCATTTTTTGTTTCATGGTTTTTCTTGAAATTTTTGTTGAATTTTTCAACATTTTCAAGTGCGGGCGCAACTGCCTTTTGGATAATGTATTTGTGGACAAAATGGTCAATCGGAATCGCAAGGCAAGCCAGTGCAGCGAATCCGCCGGCTGTTTTCAGCCATCCGAGGCGCATTTCTCTTGTTTTCAAAAGAGGCCGCAGCGCGTCACGTGCAATTTTAACCTTTTTAGTGTGCTCAATGATTGCTTTTTGCGATTCCGGATTTTTCATAAGCTCCTCAAGCAAAGCAGAGCAGGCTTTGTTGTCTTTTAGCAGGACTTTGAGGCTGTCACCGCTGTATTTTTTAATGATTTCAGCTTCAAGCGGCTTCATTGCCGGATTGTAGCTGTTTAAAATCTTTTTCAATACAAAAGACGGGTTCTCTTTTATGAGTTCCTGAACTTTAACGTCGATATTTTTAGCGGCTTTGTTATATCTTTTCAAAACCTCGGGTTTCAGTTTGGATGTTTCGCTTTCAGAAATGTTTTCGAGCTGATTTTGCAGGTCGAAAATTTCTTCGGATTTCTTTTTAACAAAATTGACCACATCGTTCCGGTCTGATGTCGCGCAAGAAACCGGTCTTGAGGTGTGCGTGAAGAATCTTTTGACTTTAGGCCAGATTCCTTCTGTTTTGAGGTCATGAGCCGTATCGTTGAGTAGTTTGTCAAAATCCTCCGACAAAACTTTGTTCATCATCCGGTCAATGCCTTTTCTTACCGAAGAATTGCCGTCAGCTGCTGTTTTTGTGTAATCAGATTTTGCAAAACGCCCTTTATCAAAATCATCGAGAAGTTTTCTGTACAATTCTTCCTGCGCGCCAGCAGTGAGGTTGGAACCGTCATATTTAGCGGCATAACCGGCGAGTTTTTGTCCCATTTTTACGGCTGCAGTCGGCAAAATTACGCTGGCAAGCGCCTGAAAAGTCGCCTGTTCGACAGCTTTATCTACAGCGGGTTTGGAATAGTTGCCCTCCTTGCCTCTGGAGTACTTGTCGAAAATATCTGCGCCAAGATACATCAAAGCGGGCACCCATAGCAAAGCTTCAGCGGTTTTTCCCCATCCGGGCATAGCTGAAAGAGCCGCCCCGATTTCGTTTGCGTAGCCAAATCCCCTCAAAGGATACTTTGCAAGCGGATCTTCAGGATTTTGTAAAAGTTCTTTTACTTCTTGTTTTTCAGTTTTTTGTTTCTTTTCCTGAATTTGCGGCAGTGTTGATTTATTGGCAAAATGGTTGAAAAATGCGTTGATATTTGTCAATAATATAAACCTTTCTATTCTTCTCCAACTGAATAAAGCGGCTGAATCTCAATATTTGCTAGTGTGACGGCATATTTATACAAAAATTAACAAAAAAACGTATTTAAGTCAATTTAATGAAGTGATATGTAAATTTTTTTCAAAATAAACTTAAAAGATAGCAAAAATTAAAATTACAGTATTTAATAGGTAATATGTAATAAGAGAGGTAACTATGATTACAAAAACTATTCCCGTAGGTTTTTCAAACAGTAATTTTTCAATAAATAAAACGAAGAATGTGTCATTTAAAGAGCTTGATGATTGCGATTTTTGCTCTCCTGCAATGAACGGACGCGAGGAGATTAAACATAAATACGCACAAAGGCGTGAAGTTCTCGCACATAAAGCTGACTGGCTCGAGATGCCCTCGGATATTTACTTTGAGGAGCTCAAAAAGATTAATGACGAGGAAAGAGAAGAACTGGACAATTACGAATATTTAATAAGAAATTTTTAAACAACCGGTTACTTTGAACTTTTTCAATAATATGTTAAAATCAAAGGAATAATTTAAGTAAAAAGGGGCAATTTTGAGATTATTCAACGAGCATAATTTAGAGGGCACATTGATTTGTGTTGAGGGGATTGACGGTTCGGGAAAATCTACCCAGCTGGCGATTCTGCGTGACTGGCTCAGGTCAAAAGGGCTTGATGTTATTTTTACAGAATGGAATTCCTCGGAACTCATCTCTCAAACCACAAAAAAGGCCAAAAAAAAGAATCTTTTAAGCCCCAGGACTTTCAGTCTTCTGCATGCGGTTGATTTTGCGGACAGGCTCGAGCAGATTATCATTCCTGCGTTGAAGGCGGGATTTATTGTGCTTGCGGACAGGTACGTTTACACGGCTTTTGCAAGGGATGTTGCCAGAGGCGTGGATAAAAACTGGGTGCGAAATATGTACGGTTTCGCAGTAAAACCCGATTTAACGCTTTATTACAGCATAAACGCTGAAACTTCGCTCGAAAGAATCTGTGCAAACCGCACGCCAAGCTTTTATGAAGCGGGAATGGATTTGAAATTGAGCAACAATCCTTACAAAAGCTATGTTATTTTCCAGAACATGGTTAACGCCGAATATCTGCAAATGGTCGAGGAATTCGGGCTGGTAAAAATAGATGCGCAGCAGTCAATTCATGCAAAACAGGTTAAAATGCGCGAGCTTGTTAAAGATTGCCTCGCAAAAAAAGGAATAAATATATAATGGAGCAAAATAACAAAAAATATCCCGGATTGCTTATAGTTATTGAAGGTACGGACGGTTCGGGCAAATCGACCCAGATTAATCTGTTAAAAAGGTGGATTGAGGACAAAAGTTACGGCTGCATGGTCAGTGAATGGAAGACTTCACGGCTTATTGCGAATGTTATTGACGACGCAAAAGACAGAAATCTCCTCAACGCAACGACTTTCAGCCTTTTGTACGCGGCGGATTTTGCTGACAGGCTCGAAAATACCATCATTCCTGCGCTTAATGCGGGTTTTGTCGTGCTGCTTGACCGCTATACTTACACTGCGTTTGCCAGAGATGTAGTGCGGGGGCAGGATTTTGAGTGGGTAAAAGAGCTATATAGCTTCGCTCCGGAGCCGGATCTGGTATTTTATCTTGATGTGCCGATTGATATCCTTTTAAAACGCGTAATTGGCACAACAGGGCTTGATTATTGGGAGTCAGGGCGTGATATCGGGCTGAGCTCGGATTTTTACAGCAGTTTCAAGATTTATCAGGACAAATGTCTTGATGAATATGAAAAAATGAAGTCGCTTTATAACTTTATTTCGATTGACGGAACTTTGCCTGTTGAAGATATCCATAAAAAGATGGTTGAGCGCGTTCAGGAAGTGCTTGATTCGGGGAGATTGGACTGATAACAAAAAAGCAGCGCCAAAAAGCGCCGCTTTTGCGAGGTAAATTTTGAAAAACTAACAGCCGCAGCCGCAGTCATCGTTTTCATCTGCGTGATGTTTTTCAATATGTTTTGTGATGAAAAATGCTGCAATCGCAGGTACAAGCGTGAACTGGACGATTAATATTTTCCAAATTCCCATGGTAAGAGCGAGGATTTGTGCGTAATCATCCGAATCCATGCCGTAAAGTCTTTCTGCAAGCGCTGCCTGCCAATCAAATGTAAAAGCATTGCAAATGCACGCAAGAATCAGCAAAACTAAACTTATAAGGAAACTTTTTACGAAAAAATGTTTCATGTACTTGGCTTTGTGTTTTCCGTGGCTCATTTTAAACTCCTTGAATTATGTTACGGATTGAAAATATCACGTTTAAATATGGAGTTAAATAGCAAACAGGCTAGCCTGATTAGATGATTTTGTCTTTGAGGGCTTTTATTGCTGCCTGCGTGCGGTCTTGAACAGAGAGCTTCTGGAGGATGTTGCAAACATGGGCTTTGGTAGTGTTGATGCTTACGTCGAGCTTTTTTGCGATTTCGTGGTTATTCATCCCCTCGACAATCAGCGAGAGTACCTGTTTTTCGCGTATTGTGAGGTTTGTTTCTGCATTCGGCGTTTCAATTTCTGCCGTAGCACCGGAAGATGCCGCATCCAGCACGATTTTTGCCACTTTAGCATCAAACCATGCGTCACCGTTAAGTACTGATTTTACGACTTCTATAAGTTTTTCAGGCGCAATGTCTTTTGAGCAGTATGCGTTTGCGCCTGCTTTTAATGAATCCAGCACTTCCTCCTTTTTTTCATGGGAAGTGAGGATTATTATTTTTATGCTGCTGTTTTTTTGTTTGATTTTTTGTGTTGCTTCGATTCCGTTAAAATCAGGAAGACCCAAATCCATCAAAATTACGTTAATTGCGTTATTTTTTACGCACTCAAGCGCGCAAGAGGCGTTTTCTGCCTCAAAAACTTCAAAATCAGGCAATTCAAAAGCTGATTTCAAAGCAAATCTGGTCAATGCGTGGTCTTCAACGATAAGCAGTTTGTTCATATTACAATCCTGATGAAAGCTCTTTCAGCGCCTCTGTAAAAGAGGGGTTTAGGTTGTGTGATTTTGTGAAATCGTTGTCAGCACCTGTGAGGTCGCCCTCTTGTTTTTTAATCAGTCCGGAAATGTAGTAATATCTGTAATTATTTTTATCAAGATATTTTACCGGCTGAAGATATTCACGCGCGTAGCCCGACTGGCGGTTTTTAATAGCGTTGTAGGACAAATCAAGCCAGGCTTCTGTGTTCATCGGGTTGATGGTCAGTGCTTTTTTCAGGTAATTTGTCGCATAAACCTCGTCAATTTGCGCCATAGTGTAATAAACATAGTCGGATTCGGGGTTTATTTTTAGCGCTTTCTGGGAGAATTCGCTTGATTTTGCGGGGACACCTGTTGCTTTGTAGCAGAGCGCTGCGTTTATGAACGCTTTTTCGTTGTTTTTATCTTTTTTCGCTGCTTTCAAGAAGTAATCCAGTGCTGTTTTATGGTTGTTTTGTGCCATATAAACATTTCCGATTCCAATAAGCGCGTCAGTGTCGTTTTTCTTGATTTTAAAGGCTTTCTGATACATATCCATCGCTTTTACCGAATCCCGTTGCGCTAAATATATGTCGCCGAGCGTTGTGTAGGACTGGTAGTCTTTTTTGTTTGAAAATACGTTCTGATTTAGCTCTTTGATTGCTCTTTGGGTGTCAGAGCTTTTCAGGAAATAGTTTGCGAGGTAATATTTGGATTTTGCTTTATCACGGGTTGCTCTAGCAAGGATAAAGTATTTTAGTGCTTCAATATCCTGATTGTAGTTCATTACATTAACATTTTGGGCAAGAATGCTGTCAACCGTTTTTATTGCGTCGTTATATTTGTTGTTTTCGCAATAAATCTGGGCTTTCAGCTTTAGATAATTTGCATTATTATCGCTCATTGAAAGAGCTTTGTTGATTGAGCTCATTGCTTTTCCGTACTCTTTGAGGTTCAAATACGCCTGGGCAAGAATGTAATTTGCATAGTCAGATTTTTTCAAAAGTGCTGAATTTTTGCTCAATTCCCGCACAACTTCAAACGCGAGATTGTTAAAATAAATCTCTGTGTAACACTGCGCAAGATAAATTTCTTCATCGTAAGAAAGTGCCATTGTAGGGAAGAAAACCTTTTTAATCAGCTCAATCTGGGTTTTATAAAGCCCTGTGTTACTGATATTGTTTATAGATTCCTGTGCAAGTGAAAAAAGCCCCAGATTTGCGAGTTTGTAAGCAAAACCAAGATAAACAAAATCGTCGTTTTTGTTGGTATTTAAGACGGATTTGTAATCTTTATACGCAGCAGTGATGTTTCCTTGCGAAAATTTCTGATTGATTTGCGTGTGTACACTGCTTCGTATAGCGTCATTTTGTCTCTCCTGCACTTTCAGCATCTTGTTAATAACTTGTAACAATATTGTAA
>URHD01000049.1 GCA_900547585.1 uncultured bacterium
CGTGCAAAATAAAAAAAAAAAAAAAAAAAAAAAAAAAGCCGTAACGGCGGTTACACTAGAATCTACAGAATGCCCCCCAGACGCGGCGACGCTTCTGAAATGGCGTTGATTCAGCTTGTATAATGCCCAAATATGCGCTAATTGTTGAATATATCGGCACCAATTATGCGGGTTCGCAAATCCAGCCCGACCGGATAACAATCCAATCGGAATTGGAGCGGGCACTTGGTACATTGATAAAATCGGAGGGAAATTTCCCCCGTAAAATAAAAACTATATTCTCAGGACGCACCGACGCGGGTGTGCATGCGAGAGGGCAGGTTGTCCATTTTGTGAGCGAGGAACCAATTGTTGCTTCAAGGTTTTTGAACTCATTGAACGGGCTTTTGCCTCAGGATATCAGCGTTTCTTCAATAAAAGAGGTTGCTGATGACTTTCATGCACAAAAAAGCGGGCGATTCCGGCGATATCAGTATAAAATCGTCAACCGTTCGCAGCGCAGCGCCTGGGATTTTCATTCTTTGCTCGTGAGAGAACCTCTTAATCTGGCGAGAATGAACGAGGCATTGAGCTTTTTGCTCGGGGAACATGATTTTTCCTCGTTCAAATCTTCTCAATCCTCAAACCCTGCGGTCGTCTGTACAGTTTATAAAGCCGAAGCCGTGAAATCGGGTGATTTTATCACAATCGAAATCGTTGCAAATCGCTTTTTGTACAACATGGTACGGACGATAGTCGGAACTTTGCTGATGATTGAGCACAAAAACCTGAAACCCGGGTTGATGGGCGAGATTTTAGAGGCAAAAGACCGCAAAAAAGCAGGCCCGACAATCAGCCCGGACGGGTTGACGCTGGTTGAAGTGGGATATACCCCGTATCAACCGGAAATACATAAAAAATAACTAACACTATGGAGATAACTGAAAAATGAAAACTTATTCAGCAAAACCTCTTGAAGTTGAAAGAAAATGGTATGTAATCGACGCTGAGGGCAAAACTCTCGGAAGATTGGCTACTGTTTGCGCTAACCTTTTAAGAGGAAAAACCAAACCGAATTATACTCCTAACGTTGATACAGGCGATTTTGTAATTGTTATCAATGCGGACAAAATTCAGGTTTCCGGTAAAAAAGAAACTGACAAAATTTACTACCACCACACCGGTTTTCCGGGCGGGTTGAAATCAATTTCTTTCAAAGACTTGATGGAAAAAGACCCGACAAAAGCTATTGAAAAAGCTGTAAAAGGCATGCTTCCGCACAACACTCTGGGCGCAGAACAATTCACAAAGCTCAAAGTTTATGCGGGCGCTGAACATCCTCACGCAGCTCAAAAACCTGAAGTTTATGAAATGGAGGTTAAATAATGGCTAAAGATACAATCATGGCAACAGGCAGAAGAAAAACCTCTATCGCAGTTGTAAAATTGGTTAAAGGCAAAGGCAGAGTATTCGTAAACGGAAAAACTCTCGCTGCATACATCGGCAACCGTCCGGCGCTTGAGATGCAAATCTTCAAACCGCTCGCTTTGACTGAAAATATGGAAAACTACGATGTTCGCGTTAAAGCAGTCGGTGGCGGAATCTCTTCTCAGGCCGGTGCTATTAGACACGGCATTTCAAGAGCTCTTCTTCAGGTTAACCCTGACTTCCGCCCTGTTTTGAAGGCAGAAGGACTTTTGACAAGAGATGCAAGAGTTAAAGAACGTAAAAAATACGGCAGAAAAAGAGCTAGAAAAAGATTCCAGTTCTCAAAACGTTAGAGGATTGCAAGCAGAGGCTGGAGGACTTTGCCAAGCAAGGGCCGAAACGCCGTTTATCGCGAGCAACCAAGCATCAAACTGCAAAAAGCGGGTACAAAACCCGCTTTTTTTATTACGATTTGTAAAATATTCTAATAATTTTCTAAAGAGAAGAGTAAGAAATGACGATAGTATAATTTGTCCGAGAAAAATTCGTGATGAGGAACACTCGCCGAATCAAATATGACTAAATGTCATATTTGATAAGAGGAAAGAATCGGCTAAGGCGACACTAGATTAGATACAAAGCTCAAGAAAAGGAGAATATTATGAATATTGACAAAATAGGATTATCTGCAATTTGGACAGATTGGAGCAAAGCTTTGGAAAAAATAATTATGCCAAATCAAGATGAAAATGTTCCTATTATGTTTGATGAAAGTCCTGATGAGGAGCCCGCGGTCGATATTGATTATAACGACCCCAAAAATCAATTTTCACAAACTGGTTTAAATATAACAAAATTCAAAAATACGGTTAGCCGCGCGGAGGCATTCGAAAATCCGAGCGGTTTTGTAACTGATGAAGCATCTCTTAATATCGATTACAGCGATCCCAAAAATCAACTTGCAAAGACTGATGTGGATATTGATTATAACGACCCCAAAAATCAGCTTGCACAAACTGGTTTAAATATAACAAAATTCAAAAATACGGTTAGCCGCGCTGAGGCATTCAAAAGTCCGAAAGGTTTTGTGACTGATGACTAGTCAGTACGGGAGTTTTGTGTCCGTTAATATATGAATTTCTCCGAGAAAAGTTCGTGATAAGGACCACCTTGCCGCTCCCCCCGCTAATGGCGGGAACGATTGAGTATCGTTTGGTGAGAGGTAAGAATTTGCTAATGCGACACTAGATTAGATTTTGCAAAGCATATAATTTCTATTTTCCGTTCCGATTCCTCCGGCTACGCAGCAATATATGACTACTATTCTTAATATTTGACGCCTCCCCCATAGTCACTCCAAATAGAAATTATATGCTTTGCAAAAAAGCGGGATTTTGAGGTTCCCGCTTTTGTTGGTTAAATGAAATTTTTTAAAACGCTGTAAAGTTCGGCTGTTTCTGCTTCATCGAGCTCGATGAGCGGTCTTCTGACGTAATTTTTACAAATCCCCATTTTTTCAAGACACTGCTTAACTGGAACGGGGTTTGGTGCCATAAAAATCTTTTTAAACAACGGATAAAGCCTCAAATGCGCCTCGGTTGCTTCTGCAACGCGACCTGATTTGTAAAGATTAATCATTGCTTTCATTTCGCGTCCGATAACGTGCGATGCGACGCTGATTACGCCGTAAGCGCCAACTGACATCATTGGCAGCGTGAGGCTGTCGTCGCCGGAATAAATCAAAAAGTCGTCAGGGCAGGCGCGGCGTGTTTCTGTGATTACGTCCATGTCTGCAAGGCTCTGTTTTACGGCAACAATGTTTTTGTGGGCTTTTGCGAGCTGTCCGATGGTTTCTGGCTTCATTGTAATGCCGGTTCTGCCGGGGATGTTGTACAAAATGATGGGTAAATCGGTTGATTTTGCGATTGTGCCAAAATGCTCGAGCAAACCTTTTTGCGATGGTTTGTTATAATAAGGAACAACCGACAAAATCGCATCAGCTCCTGAATCTTTTGCATTTTTTGTTGCCATAACCGCTGTTTGCGTGCAATTTGAACCAGCCCCGAAGATGAGCTTGCAGCGTCCAGCTGCTTTTTCTTTTACAAATTTAAAAAGTTCGACTTCTTCGTCGTGAGTCAGGGTAGGTGATTCGCCTGTTGTGCCTGCGGCGAGAATTGCGTCAGTGCCGGAGTTGATGAGGTGGTTTATGAGCTTTTCCAGAGCCGGAAAGTCAATTTTTCTGTCTTCTGTCATTGGCGTAATCATCGCCGTAATAATTTCACCCGCATCGTAACGCATTTTTTGCTCCTTTTTAACTTTGTATGAATCTAGTATAGTCCAATTTTCAGGCGTTTGCAAAATCTTTCTGATCTTGCGCTTCGCTGTTTTCTGATTCGGTTTCAATATAATGGTAATGGCACATTGAGGCGACTTGTTTGCCCCAGGTTTCAATAATTTCGTCCTGCGAAAGCTCATGCGAAATCAGCGTGCCGATTTGGACTTTAATTTTTGCTTTGAACGGAATCCAGTTGTATTTTTCCACACCGACGATAGAAATCGGCAAAACATCACATTTTGCAGCTTTTGCGATTACTGCAAAGCCTTTGTTTACTTTTTCGATTGTGTTATTTCTGCGGATTCCGCCCTGAGGGAAAATTCCGAGCATCCATTTGCTTTTAAAAACTTCTTTTACGGTTTTTATTGTCGAAACTTCAAGTTTTTCGCGATTTACCGCAAAAGCGCCCAGATAATCCATACAAAAGACAAAAAACGGGTTGCCCTCAAAAAGCTCTTTTTTGGCCATATATGCAACCGGTTTTTTGACCGCAACTGAAACCAGAAACGGGTCAAAGTAAGAAATATGATTTGCTGCACAGATAAATCGTTTCCCTTCCGGTATATTTTCTCTTCCTGTTATCTCAAATTTGTAAAACAGCCAGAAAATAGGCACAGCAACAAAGTACATCCAAAATTTCTGAAAACAACTTCTTATAAAATTGAACTCATCCGCGGTTCTTTTAGCATAATTTCTTTTCATCTTCTTTCCTTATCCCAGATTTGTTAAAAAATTAAACCTCAGCCAGCTTGTATTGCTTTCCTGTTAGTTCTGAAATAGAACTGCACCATTGTCTCATCATTTCATCTACATTGTCACTGTATGGAATGATTTTGCCTACTTTGACAGTTAGTTTTTCACTGAACGGAAAGCGGATTTTCTTGTCTGAACCAATAAGCGCTACGGGCAAAATGTCCGATTCTGTTACTTTTGCAAAGGTTGCAAATCCTTTGTTGATTTTCTCGATTTTATCGCCGGAATCTCTAGTTCCTTGGGGAAAAAGGCCGAGCGCCCAATCGGTGTTTTTTATTGAAAGTGCTGTTTTTATAGTAGAAACTGCGACTTTGCCTCTTTTTACTGCAAAAGCCCCGCACCAGTCCATTAAGGTGCGCGAGAAAAAGCTTTCAAAAAGTTCCTCTTTTGCCATAAATGCTACTGTTTTTTTCTTCAATGCACCAGCAACAATGAATGGATCTTTGCCTGAAATATGGTTCGCCGCGACAATGAAGCGTGATTTTTCAGGAATATTCTCAAGCCCTTCAACTTTGTAGTTGTAGAATAATTTTATATAGCTGCCGAAACATACCTTGCAAACAAGCCATTGAAAAAATTTTCTGAACCTGTTGAATTCGGAGGCTTCTCTTTTTGTAAACTGTCGCATTTTCTTCTGATTTCCTTTTTATAATATTTTAACACCAAAAATCCGTCAGGCAAAATGTATTAATCTTCTAAAACCGCTTTGTCTTTGGTTTCTGTATTAAACATGTCGAGCAGTTTTTGAAAATCACCATCCACACCGAAAGCGAATTCCGGTACGGAGCAATATCCGTTTCTGTCACCGAATATTACCCTTATGCGGCGCTGGTCGATGTTTATGATTTTAGGATTAAACTCTGTTGAGCCGATTCCTCCTGCCAGAGGTTTTTGCTGGAGCGTCATAAAAATCTTTGTCGCCGGAAGCCTGTGGACTTCATTGTTCTCTTTTACCACATAGGTTTTGTATCCCAAATAGGTCATGTGGCTGTTTTTTGACTTGTACAGACGGGGAGTTTTTAAAGTAATCTCAAGATGTTTCCCCACATTCTTCATGTCATTAACCGAACGGTCGCTCATAAGGACATTCAGGTTAATATCGTATGTGTCGTAAATTATTTTTTCCAAAATAGGCTGGATTTCACTGTAATCTTTTTCAATTTTTACGACTTCACCATCTTTGTAGAGGCAAATGTTGCATTTTTCTGTTGAAATATCAGCTGCAAGGGTTTGCAGGGTTGATATAAGAAGAATTGAAATTGTTATTAATATTTTTTTCAACATTTTATGCCTCGAAAGCTTTTTTGATTGATTCTGTGAAATCCGGATAAAGCACGCCTTTTTCTGTAATGATTCCGGTGATGAGCTCGTGCGGAGTTACATCAAATCCGGGATTTATTACATTTACGCCCTCAGCGCAGATGGTTTTGCCGTTTATGTGCGTAACTTCTTCTTTTGAGCGTTCTTCGATGGGGATTTGGGCGCCGGATTCGATTGAAGTGTCGATTGTCGAAAGCGGTGCAGCGATGTAGAACGGAACATTGTGATATTTTGCGGCGATTGCGACAGTGTAAGTGCCGATTTTGTTTGCCGTGTCGCCATTTGCGGCTATTCTGTCTGCACCGACGACCACCATGTCAATCATCCCCTTGCTCATGAAATAGCTGCACATTCCATCTGTGATAAGGGTCACGGGGATGCCGTCCATTTTTAATTCAAAGGTCGTAATTCTTGCTCCCTGCTGTCTGGGGCGGGTTTCATCGGCAAAAACCTGTATTGTGTTGTCTTTTGCGAACGCCGAGCGCACAACCCCGAGCGCTGTGCCGTATCCGACGGTTGCGAGTGCGCCTGCGTTGCAGTGGGTGAGAATTGTTGCCCCTTTTTTTACGAGTTTTGCGCCGTTATCGCCGATTTTTTTGTTTATTTCAATATCTTCGTTTTCAAGCTTGATTCCGTTTTCAATAAGCATTTTTACGGTTTCATCGACGGTTTTTTCGGAGTTTTTTGCAAGCTCAAACTGCTTATCCACCGCCCACATGAGGTTTACTGCGGTAGGACGGGAACTTTTCAAAAATTCTGCGTACTGTTTGAGTTTTTCAGTGAATTCTTCTTTGTCATTTGTTTTTGCCGCGATTTCCATTGCTGCAAGTGCCACGCCATGCGCGCCCGCAATCCCAATAGCCGGTGCCCCGCGCACAATCATTGTACGGATTGCATCGAACATTTCGTTTGCGGTTTTTATATCGACCATTTTGTATTCATAAGGGATGAGCGTCTGATCGACCATTCTTGACACATTGTTGACCCATTCAATTGTTTTTATTTTTGATTTAAATTCAGACATTTTTACCTCTATTCTTCGATTTCAAAATTAGTTGTATTTTCTTCCGGTCTGGGCTCAAGCTGGGCATAAATGTAGGTCGCAGCGAGCGCTGAAAATGAATTTATTACCGCAGAAAGGATTGCCACAAACACCGACAGCAAAAGCACCACAAAAAATCCCGAACCAACCGAAAAAGTAACAAGGCTGTACTGGGAATTTTTAAAAATTAAGCCGATAATCGAGGCGAGCGGAAAATAAACTGCAGCAAACCCCAAAAATGAAACAAAACCGGCAATTCCGCCGTAAAGCGCTCCGTCTTTGAGCTCCAGAAAACCGACGAGCGTCATTTTTTTCAGGTAAATTATCAATGCGGCCCCGATACACATCATCAAAAACAGAAACGCGATTCCTCCAATAAACGGGATTATTGTCACAACCCCGAGCGTAGCTCCTGCAATGAGCGAAAGTATTGATATTTGTTTTAAAAGCAGGATATTCATTTTTTCTCCTTTGTTTATGCGTTTGCGGCTGCAAGCAGGCATTCTGCGTTTCTTGCGTGGCAGATTGCGAGTGCGATTGAGTCGACTGTGTCGTCGAGTTTGGGCAGTTTCCCGTTAATTAGCTGCCCGACGGCGAGAGCGACTTCTTCTTTTGTTGCCCTGCCGTAGCCTGTTAGCGTTTGTTTTGCCTGAAGCGGCGTATATTCGTGGATTTTTACCCCGTGTTTTTCAAGCAGCATAACAATAATCCCCCTTGCCTCGGCGACCGGAATAATTGTTGTTAAATTTCGGAAAAAGAACAGTTTTTCAATGCTTGCTTCGTCGGGATTGAATTTTTTTATGATAAACTCCATATCCTCGCAGATTTCGAGCAGCCTGCTGGAATCCGGCGCACCTTTTCGGGTTCGAATTGAGCCGGACGAAACCAGCTCGTAATTGTCCCCCTCTATATCTAGTATGCTGTACCCTACGATTGCCAATCCAGGGTCGATTCCTAAAATTCTCATAGATTTAGTATAGCGCAAACCGGTGTTTTTATAAAGAATGAATTATTTTGTTTAAAAATGTCTATTCGGGTTAAATAAGGGGGAGTTGTAAGCAATGGGAATTTAATTTTTCTAGCTCGATTCACTGCGTTCATAGGCGTCGAAAAATTAAATTCCCATTGCTTACACTTTTGTTCAGTTTTTAAACTTTTTTCAAACTCCATCGTCTGTACGTGTTGTTAATCTTAGGATTTGGTAAAATACTTTAATAAATAGTTAAAATAGAGGAAAAATTGTGCAAAATCTTGTAAAAAAAGAAATAAAATACCCGTTTTTAACGCGCCCCGTCGAGGTTTTTGAGCGGGAAAACGGACATAAAATCGTGCTTGCGCACAAAGAGGGCGGACTTGTTAATGTTTCAACATGGGTAAAAACAGGCTCAATCAACGAAGATGACAAAATCAACGGAATTTCGCATTTTCTTGAACATTTGATGTTCAAAGGTACGAGCAAGCACCCTGCGGGCTATTTTGACAAAACTCTCGAGGCAAAAGGCGCGATTGTGAACGCTGCGACGTGGAAAGATTACACTTTCTATTATGTAACGCTCCCGAAAGGCGAAAATTGCGAAAATTTGAACCTTGCGCTTGAACTTCATGCTGATATGATGCTCGATCCGGTTCTTCCGGAAAATGAGCTGGGGCCCGAGTTTGATATAAAGGATACAACCGTAAAAGAAAAGCGCGAGCGCCATGTTGTTATCGAAGAAATCAGAATGCGCGAAGATCAGCCCTGGACAAAGGTTTACAACGCGGCAAACAACGCAATGTACACAAAACATCCCTACAAACGCGATGTAATCGGGCATGCGCACACGATTGCGTCTGTTCCTCGCGATACGATTATGGATTATTACAAAAAACATTACACACCGAACAATATGACCACCATAGTTGTCGGGGATTTTGACCATAACGAAGTTCTTGAACGGGTTATAAAGGAATTTGACTTCAAAGGGCGTGAAAACTTTGAAAATCCGCAATTTGAAATCGACAGACCCTCGGGGGAAACAAAATATATTGAAAACAGGGCTCAAATTAACACCGGATTTGTGATTATCGGCTATCTGGGCGAGCCGGCATGCGCTCTTAAGGAAAATATCGGGCTTGAAATGGCATCGATTATTCTCGGGGAAGGTCAGAGTTCAAGGCTTTTTAAAAACCTCATCGAACGCGCAAAAGAACCGGTTTTCAACCTTGTTTCAGCTGATTTTTACAATTTCCGTGACGGCTCAAACCTTTTTGTGCAGGCAAATTTTGATGCCTCGAAAAAAGATGAGTCGATTGCGCTTTTGAAAGAAGAAATCAGAAAAGTTGTTGAAGACGGAATTGACGAAAAAGAATTTGAAAAGGCTAAAAAGCGTTTGAAAGTGAATTTTGCAGAAGAAGCTGAAACCGTTTCCGAAATTGGCGAAACAATCGGCTATTATATGACCGTATGCAATAATCTTGAGCTTGTCGAAGAATATCTTGAAGAACTTGAAAAATTCAGTATAGAAGATTTTAACGATGTGGTTAAAAAGTATCTTCCTGTGAAAAATGCAGTGATTTCTGTTCTTATGCCGGAATAGAAATTATGACCGGCTTTGCCGGAGATCCCCAATCGAGTTGGGGATGACAACGACCCCTGTAATGCCATTCCCGCGAAGACGGAACCCCTGCGAAGCAGGTCAAAAACAAAACATGCTGTCATCATGGAAGATGACAAGAGAGGATAAAAATGAAAAAATTATATTTGAAGAACAATATTCCCGTAATTTTGAAAGAAAGCAAAGAAACTCCGAGAATCGCGCTCTGTTTCTATTTAAAAATTACAAAACCCGAAGAAAAAGCCGGCGAATATTCGCTGATTTCAAGGCTGCTTTCGCAGGGAACGAAAAATCGCAGCGCAGAAGAACTAGCTGCGGAAATGGACGAAAATGCGATTGAGTGCTTTAGCGAGATGAAACAGGACTATATCAGGATTAAGGCGATTTGTTTAAATGAAGATATTGAAAAATGTATTGAACTTATGGCTGATATGGTGCAGAATTCGACGCTTGCGGACACAGAAAAGGAAAAATTTAAGCTAAAAGGCGAAATTCAGGCCGAGCTGGATTCCCCGAAATCAAGGGCTGTTGACGCTTATTACCGTAATATCTACGCAAATCACGTTTATGGAAATACTTTTACAAAAATCCTTGAAGATATTGATTCCATCGGATATGAACAGCTGAAAATACTCTATGACGGGCTTCTCGGGGATTCTTCAAAGGTTATCAGCGTTGCAGGTGATTTTGAGGAAGAAAAAATCGTTGATTTGTTCAACAAGTATTTCAAAGAGGCGAAAAACGGCGCAGAAAGGGATTCAAAAATCCCTGTGCCGGTGCTTTCAGAAAATAAACTTGTAAAAATTGCAAAAGAGGACGCTTCTCAGGCGCAAATACTTATGGGATGGCATTTCCCTCCTATTTTCAGCGAAGATTATCCGGCGATTCTCCTTTTGAATACAATTCTGGGTTCAAGCGGGCTTTCTTCGCGGCTTTTTGTGGAATTACGCGATAAAAAAGGGCTGGCGTACGTTGTGAGAAGCGGTTATGAAACTTTTGAAAAATCTGCGAATTTTTCGGTTTATATTGCGACAGAACCTAAAAATATTAAGACTTCGCTTGAAATGTTCAATGTTGAGCTTGAAAAAATTAAAAATATTCCGGTTTCAGAGCAGGAACTCGAAAATGCCAAGAATAATCTGCTCGGAAAACGCGAATTTATCCTTGAAACCAACCTCCAGCAGGCATCGCAGATAGGTTTTTATGAGGATAAGGGGCTTGGCTGCGATTTTGAGGAAAAACTTGTGGAGAAAATTAAAAATGTTTCCGTTAAAGAAATTCAAAATTGTGCCGATAAATATATTAAAGACCCGCATGTTCTTGTGGTGCTGGCGCCCTCAAAATATCTCGGAGATATAGAATGAGAAGAATTTCAAAAGATACAAAAGTCAGAATAGAGTTCGACGATTCAGCGAAAAACACGCAGAGCGTTGAATGTTATGTTGTTGATATCCAGCCGGACAGGCTGATTTTGAGTTTTCCTGCGGACGGGCGCAAATATCTTCAATATCTGGGCGAGGGTGAGAGCGTAAAGGCTTATATTTATTCGTATTCAGGGATTTTGATTCTCAATCCTATGATTATCGAGGCTCCGAACGCTGAAAACCTCATTACTATTGAATTTAAGGAAGAACAGCAGGTAATCCAGCGCCGTCAGTATTTTAGAATATGCTGGGAAACCGATTTTTCTATAATTGTTGATGGCAAAAAGCTTGATGTGCGCACGATTGATGTTTCCGGCGGCGGTGTGAGGTTTCTTTGTAAAGAAGAAATCAAAACCGGCGAAATTTACAAAGGAGCTTTGCGGATTTCATCCGTTGATGACCCAGTTGAGCTTACAGGGCGGGTTTTTAAGAAAAATCCGGACAGAAAAAACGAATATGTTTTTGAATACACGCAAATTGAAGAAAAACAGCGTGAAAGAATCATCAAAAAATGCGTCCTGATTGAGCGTGAAAGGATTCGCAAATATTGATTACGGGTTTGCAAAATTCAGGTAATTAAATTAAGATGAATAAAGAAACAATGGGCATGAAAAAGTAATGAACACAACCGAAGACATACAATCTTATAAAAGGGATATAGACAGGTTCTACAAAAACGGCAACCTCCAAAAAGCAATAGAATGCTGCCAGTTTGCTCTGTCTAATGACCCTACGAACGCTGATTTGCATGTCAGGCTCGGTGATTTGTACATGGAATGGCATTTTGATATCCATCAGGCACGTCAGTACCTTGATGAGGCGATTACCGAATATCAGCGGGCGCTTGAAACTTACATGGATTCGGGCGAAATCTACTTCAAAATCGGGATGGCGTTCTTTTATAAAAACGAAATCGACAGGGCAATCAATTATTTTAACCTTGCAATTGAAAAAAATGAAAAAATGGCGATTGCGTACTATATGATTGCCTCATGCCATACTAAAAAAGCGCATTTTCAGGATGCATTGGAGTTTGCGGAAAAATCAATAAAACTCGCCCCGCTTTCATCTTCAAGAGCACATTTTCTCATTTTTAACCTGCTTCGCGTTATGTCCGTGAAAGGTTTCAAGGTTTCAATGCGGCGTAATTCCGAGCTTTTGCTGTCGGTTTTGACACTTCCGTTTGATAAATATGCGCTGAAAAATGTTTTTACGATGTTTTCTTATCTTTCGTTTTTGCCAATGCTCCTGAAAGGCTGGTATATGGCGGCAACAAAGGGAGTTGATTCTGCGCTTGAGGTTTATCGTGCTGCGCTTGAAAAAGCACCCGGTTTTGTGCTTCTTTATTGCCTTCTGGGCGATATTTACAGGGCTCTCGGGCGTTTTGAGGACGCAATTCTTGAATATAAGATGGCAATCATGATGGACAGCCTGAATATTACGGCTTATCGTTCATTGTGCCTCGTTTATGAAGAAATCGGCGATTTTGACAGCGCAATCGACGCTTATAAAAGATTAATTGAAATCCAGCCCAATGCCGCAGAATACCAGAGCAACCTTGCGAATATTTTGTACCTGAAAGGCGAGGCAAAAGAGGCTATCGGCTATTATCAGAACGCAATTTCGCTAAATCCGAACCCGAAATGGACTAGCGTAATCGCGCAAACGCTCGGTTATGTATTTCAGGAGGGCGAAAAGAACACGGATGCTGCTATTAGCGCTTATCAATGCGCATATTTGCTTACGCCGACGGATATTGATATTTTTGTTAACCTTGGAAGCGCTTTTTACGACAAACAGGAATATAACAACGCTCTGACCATTTACAGGCGTGCACTTGAACTCGATCCGACGAACGCAAAAATTCACTGCAACCTCGGATTCCTCCACTGGGGCAAAGGTGACATTCCTGAGGCAATAAAAGAGTACGAGCTCGCAATAAAATACGACACAAGCTACGATATCGCGTATAACAACCTCGGGGTGATTTACCTGGACGATTTGGGCAGAATTCAGAACGCAATTGACCTTTTTGAAAAGGCTGTTGAATACAATCCGAATTACGCGCTCGCTTATTACAATCTTGCGCGTTCGGTTGCGATAAAAGGTGACAAAATCGAGGCTGCAAAGCTTTATCAGGTTGCAATGGATTTGAATAACGTTACGAACGAACTTGATCCTCAGGAAATTAAGGAAAAAATTCAGGATTTGTTCGAATAATTTTTTTGAGGGAGAATTTTTATGAAATATATAAACGAAATTCGCGTCTATTATGCGGATACTGATGCATATCAGGTCGTCTGGCATGGTGCTTATCTTCGCTGGATGGAGGCGGCGAGGGTTGAGCTGACAAATCAGCTCGGGCTAGATTTAAAACAGCTTCAGGAAACCGGTGACATTCTCCCGGTGCGCGATTTGAACGTAAAATATCGTTTGAGCGCAAAACTAGACGATATTTTGAAAATCGAAACCGAAATCGAAGAATGTTCGCCTGTAAAAATCGTTTTTAAGCAAATTATAAGCAACAAAGAAACCGGCGAAGTGAATATCGAAGCAAGAGTGACCTGCGTTGCTGTGAATACGCACACGGGGAAAATGTATCGCAGAATTCCCGATTATATTTATAATGCCTGCAAAAATCAGGCTGTTGCTGTTTAAAAATCGAGGTTTAGTGATTTATTGAGGTTGATTTCCTTTCCTGTTCCGGACGGAGTGCTGGTGAAATAGTCTGCAAATCTTTTTTGGAGTTTTTCTGTAGTTTTCTTTGACATTTCCATTGCTACTGTATGGTCTAGATTTCGAACAGGCACAAATCCCAGCTCAATATACCTTTCGAGCGGGTGCGAATGCCCGTTTACGATTGCTTCTATTGTAATTTTGTCAGAGCCTGCTTTTTTATGGCATTCAAGAACCTGATTAAAAAGGCTTTTTCCTGCAAATTTAACTTTTTCATTGATTTTCACTGGCCATGTGCAAATGCTTTCGACATGCGTATCTTTGTTTATTGTTTTGAAGTTAATCAATCCGCAGGGCTTGTTTTGTGTTACGGCCAGATAAGACCTGTATTCAGGGCGCATCGCGTTTTCTATTGCGTACAAGAAAATTTCTTTCCAGCGTTCGAATCCATATTTTTGCGCGTCTTTGGGCATTAGCTTCGCAGGCTCAATGGTTTGAGCCAGATTATTCAAAAACGAGCAGTCTTTATGTGAAAGCCGGTATATGTCGATTTCTGTCTTTATTCCGTCAACAAAGCTCTGCGTTTTCGCTATTTTCACCGCTTTGAAGTTAATAGAAGCGGGCTGCGCAGAGAGATTTATTCTTTTTATCATAATTGTTCAAAAGTTCTGTCTTCAATCATGATA